>JAFUBI010000057.1 GCA_017460285.1 Oscillospiraceae bacterium
AAAAAGTATTATTGTCCGGGAAACACTGCATGCTTGAAAAACCGTTCTGCGTGAAAGCAGAGCAAGTGGATCGATTGACGAAATTAGCTCAAGAGAAACACCTGATGCTGATGGAAGCGATTCCGCCTGCCTATGCCGCAAACATTCAGTATATTAAAAGGGTCCTTCCGAGGATAGGGAGAATTCGGTTGGTCATGTCCAATTTCAGTCAATATTCCAGCCGATATGATCTCCTCAAAAGGGGCGAGAAACCCTATATGTTTGATGTGAATTATGGCGGCGGAAGCCTGATGGATATTAATTATTACAACGTTTATTTGAATGCATTTCTTTTTGGAAAGCCAAATCAAGTTATTTATCATGCCAATTTATGGGATGGCATCGATACATCAGGTATATTAACTTTGCTGTACGATGATTTTGTGTCTACCAACGCCGGGGCTAAGGATACATGGGGAGTGAATTCTTTTCAGATTGAAGGAGAAGAAGGGTACATTCGTGTCATAGATGGCACAGATTCTATTCCTGAAGTGTTATTGGTTACAAGGGAAGGGGAAGAACGATTTAATCAGCAATCGGAAGAGTTCAGGATGGATTATGAGGTCCAGCATTTTGTTTCAAAACTCTCTGCCGGAATACCAAATGACGTATATGAACATCTATCGATTACAAAGATTGCCGTTGGAATAACTGAAGAAGCAAGAAAAAGTGCTGGCATCATTTTCCCTGAGAAATAAGGTAGGGGGAAATTGTCCCATTTGAAAAGTGCTTACAAATAACCTAAAGTCAAAAAAATTAGGAGACACTTCGCTATCGAAATGCCTCCCAATTTGTTGTTGTCTAACGGAATAGCCCAGTTTCCAGAAAATAGTCGCCCAAACCATCTTCCCAAACAGGTTTTGAGGTTACGAAATCAGCTGCAGCCTTCGCTTCATCCGAACCATTTTGAAGACAGATGCTGTGCCCTGCAATTTGCATCAAAGGAATATCATTTTCCATATCTCCGCATGCCAAGACATATTTAAGATCGATATTGTTTTCACGACAGTAAGTGTAAAGAGCATTACCTTTACTCACTCTAGGATCCATAAATTCGGTGATTCCCTCAGAAGTACGTGTTGCTGTCCATAGTTCGCTGGGGTGTGCAGCAACCATGTTTTGTACCTCTTCTTCCAAAACCGGATCGTAACGGAGTTCCACTTTTCCTGTTGAACCATTATACATCTGTTCAACAGGGACGATCTTAGCGCAAGCATTATTCCGCTGTATCGATCTTTCCAGGATGTCATCCATTCTTCTCGCTAACATCAAATCATATCCTGCACCATAGACGATGATGTTTACATCTAGAGTTTCAGCAAAAGATATGATCTCTTTTACCGTTTCTTTTGGGAGAAGGTGGAACCTTCTAATCTGATTGGATTGTCGAGTCCACAATTCGCCTCCATTGAGACCAATAGCGAAATCCAGCTGAAAAGATAGACCCATTCTTTCGTTCCAACTAGTTACGCGGCTATCCAATGGTCTTCCGGTGGCAACTCCGAACAGGGACCCTTTGTGATGAAATTCTTCCAGTGCTGCTCTGGTTTTTGACCCGAGTACTCCTCCTTTTTCAACAAGAGTTCCATCGATATCTGCAGCAAGTATTTTAATACTATCGTAGTCAATCATATACAATTACCAGACGTTTCTTTTTATATCTAGAATTAATCATACTTGAAAAAACAATGTTGTCTAGTGACTTGTGCGTAACAACAGTTCACTAACAGTGAATAATACGTTATAATAACACTGATTACAATATGACTGTTTTTTGGAAAGTATTATGAACAAGAAAAAAGGTTTTGTGGTATTAACGATCGCGGCGGTGTGCTGGGGCTTAGGATATGTCTTTCAAAGCATAGGACTCAGATATTTAAGTCCTCTTGCAATGGTTTGCACGAGGTATGTCGTTGCGACGATCGCATTGATTC
>JAFUBI010000003.1 GCA_017460285.1 Oscillospiraceae bacterium
AGTGGTTCACCTTGTGATCCAGTACAAAGCAGGCATACTGTGTTTGGTTCTAATCGCTGCCGTTGTTGCAACAGTATCTACAGTAGTTTTGAAACAATTGATCTCCGAAGATACGATTGAAGAATTGCTCAGTCATGTCTATACCGGAGAAGAAGTGCTTGGGTTCGAAATAAAGCCTGAAGAGAACGATGTCCCGTTCGGCGAAGCCTTACGGGAAACCTTGTCTCTGCATAACGTAAGCGCTATCGGTGTGTATTCGGACAATGCCAGATTGGGGATGGGAAACGGTATATAGGCAAATGAAAAATATGTAGAGTTTGTTGGGAATAGGAGGCGTGTTATTCGTTCTCTGGATCCTTTTGCGAATGTTTGGCAAGAAACGGTCGGAAACAAATCATTAATGGAAGGTCATGTATATGGAAACGAAAGATAAACTGATCCTAGGCGGCGCTACTGTAGTAGCAGGTGCAGCAGCCGTTGGTGCGTCGATCTGGAGGTTTAGGAGATTAATGCCAAAACCTCGTTCTTTTGAAACAGAGAAAAGAAAGGTTTCGTGCGATAAGAGATATATTGACGCGGGCAGCCACAGGATCTATGGAGAACTTATGCGGCCCGTGGACGCGGAGGGACCGTTGCCTACAGTCATATGTTGTCATGGATTCGGATCCAGTTATCTACTATGCAAGCAAACGATGGCAATGTGTTTTGCCATGAGCGGGCTTCAGGCATTTGTGTTTGATTTTTATGGTGGAAATCTGAACAGCAGATCCGGTGGAAAGATGACAGAAATGTCCATTTTCACCGAAAGGGAGGACTTGAATGCAGTGATAGATGCAGTTGTTCAGTTCCCTGAAGTGGATCCACAAAACCTGTTTTTGCTGGGAGAGAGTCAGGGTGGATGCGTAAGTGGGATCACCGCGCCATACCATTCAGATCAAATTAAAGCAATGGTCCTCTATTATCCCGCTTTTTGCATTCCGGACGACGCACGTAAGCGTCATAAATCGGTAGAGGATATCCCCAAAGTGGAGAAAGTCTTTAACCTGAAAGTGGGAAAGACCTACAGCGAAAAGCTATTGGATTATGACATCTACGAGGAGATCAAAGGATATACAAGACCTGTATTGATCATACATGGCAACAGTGATGATGTTGTCGATATTTCTTATGGAAAACGAGCATCTGAAGTGTATAAAGACTGCGAGTTCGTTGAATTGGATGGTGAGAGTCATGGCTTTAGTGCGAAAGGGAAGTCGACTGCAGCCGAGTTAAGTTACCACTTTCTCAAGAAGCATATCGATTAGAGGAAAAATCAAAATCCTGCAGGCCCATTTTTGAACCTGCAGGATTTTAACTGTTTGCTATTGGTTATTCAGCTGTTGCATCCAATAGGCGCAGACCTTCACGCAAATAGTCTGAAACAGAATCTAATTGTTTGCTCATTAGGTCTGGAAGAATGCGGTTGATGTCCGCTGTTTTGTATCCCAATTCTTTTAGAGCTAGAGCAGCATCTTCTATCATGAGATTGACGGCTGCGACAGACTCCATTTCATATGGCTTGATCGCCTTGAAGTTGTTGGCGGAAGACAAGTTGATCCTGTTCTCAAAGCGAAGGATGAAAGGATATAGGTCATCGATCTCGGAAAGATCTGTTTCTTCGAAGATGTCTCTTGTGAATTTGACAGAATACAAGTACTGATCGATGAGATCACCATCTTTATTTCTGACGGAATTAAAACCGGACATCACGACTGTGCTGATGTATGGGGAGACGTTGAAAAAACTGGCTCCCAGGAAGACGCCTAAACTCATGACGGTTTTTGCATATTCTTCCTTGAGTTGCGGATTGGTTTTCTTTTTGTAGACGATCTTTCCTTTGGAGATCGTGGGATATTCGGTGTTGATGTTTTCGATCTCAGGGAGGTCCAAGTCAACATAGAGGGTGCTGTCCTCCAGTTCATAGTTGACCCGCACATCATAAGCGAGTTCCAGATGGTTCATGAAGGCACCAATGAAATTCTCAATGGTGTCCTCGTCGCCGTCGATGCTGAGTTGATAGAGTTCTTTGCTGGCTTCTGAATCGAGTTCAGTCATGAAGGCTTCAAATTCATCACGGCTCATGATCTTCCCAGCGTATTTGTGGATGTTGACCTTCGCTTCATGATTTTTGCTGTATTCCTCCAGGATATCCGCCGGAGTGATCGTTACTTCAGGTGTGGAGGAAGGGAGGTTCGTATTATTGTTCGTGTTCGATGAAGCAGTGACCGGTGCTGCTGCAGTTTGTGTTGTCTGAGATACTTCTGCAGGGGCATAGGTCGTTTTTTTGTCTTTAGAAAAACCGAAAAGCTTTTTGCGGTAGGATATCCCGGTACCATCTACTCCAACGAGAGATGGGCTGAGATTAAGAAATGTGCCTCTTTTTCCTATATTGATCGAAGCGCCTTTTTTTCCAACGGTCGCACTGACGCCGCTCTTGGACAGATTGAGTCTCAAATAGTTGCCCAATTTGATAGATTTTGAAAAGCGAATGCCCATTTCGGACCTCCTTACAGAAAGAGGCAGTCAGTTCAACTGGCTGCCGGATGTGACAGGAATAACAGCTCCATTGAGGTAGGGAGCGTCCCCGGAAAGCATCAATTTGAGTATCGGTACCAGATCTGCTGGCGTAGCATTTCTTCCGAGTGGGCTCTTTTGAGCTTCCTGTTCAACAGTAAATGCGGGAAGATTGCTTACAAATGACGTCTCAACCATGGAAGGTGCGATCGCATTGACTGTAATGTTCTTCGAAGCATATTCCACGGCTAATGAGCGCAGCAGCCCGTATAACGCATATTTGCTGCTCACGTATGGAGTCAGGAATTTTGGAGGAGCACCGAAACAATAGGAAGTCAGGATCGCCGCGACCTGTCCGCCCCCATTTTTCGCCATTATAGGAAGAAAGGTCTGGAAAACACGGAAGGCAGCATAATATCCCACCATAAATGTTTTTTCCAACTGATCATCCGTTACTTTTGCATATTTCGTAGGAATCGCTGGAAGAGAGGGAAGGTATAGGATCTTTCCGATCTCGAGGTTCAAACTTTTGACATTTTCGAGAAATATTTCGATACCCTCTTTTGAAGAGAAGTCGCCGTATACTTTATAAAGTTTCGCAGATGTTTTACATGCATCTAATAGTTCCGCTTTTTTACACACATGAGCAACAACAGGACCATCCCATTCTTCAAGGAAGGAAAGACCGATGTCGCTGTCTGCTCCCAAAAGCAATAGAGTTTTCTTATCCATGTATACCTCTCATCAAGTGACTAAAGCCGTATATTTTCCACTGTTGACCAAAACGCCATTTTGGTTGCGGATCTTGCACTCCACAACGATCTGAGCGGGGAAAGAAGTATGCTGAATCACTTTTCCTGTGACTGTCAGAGTATCTCCTACAAATACAGGCTTCCTGAATTTTGTTTCCATCTGTTGAAGCAGACAGTATTTGCCTGGAAGATACATCCCCGCCATGGTCGAATACAGGCTGGCAGAAAGCATCCCATAAACGACCGTATCCGGGTATCCCAGTGATGTGGCATAATCTACATCTGTGTGTAAGGGGTTCATATCCCCACTGATCTCTCCGAAGAAGTCGACCATTTCTCTTGTAATGGTCCACTCAAAAGATTCTGTCATTCCGACAGAGAGGTCATTGATTCTATACTCATTCATCTTTAGCCAACTTGCTTTCAATAAGATCCAGTGTGTCGCCGACGTTTTTCAGATCGCTGACATCATCGAGTGAAAACTGGATGTCAAAGCGGTTTTGGATCGCAACAAGGATGTTGATCTGTTCCAAAGAGTCCCAATCTTCTACATCGTCAGAGCAAGTGTTTTCGGTGACTTCCAATGTGTCATCGTCAAAAACATCCTGAAGGATCTCCGTAACAATTTCTAACAATTCGTCTCTTGTCATTTGCTGCCTCCTATTTCGTAGCACAAAGGTTATCATTTGAATGGGGTGAAGTCAAATAATGAACGACAAAACTATTTGTGGAACTCTTCTTTAGATATCTCTTCTGTTTTGTCGTCGACTTCCCCTGTGATGCCATTGTACTTATAGTTTACATTATAGTAGTGCTTTTCCATTGATTGTTCTTTGTTCTTTTTCCACACAACATAAAACATATATCCACCCATCGCAAAACCAAAAACAAATGTTAGAATGAAAAAGATGAGGGAGAAACGTTCAAGGTGAATGCCAAAGGGAAGGCTTGTTACGAGGGCAGCGACCGCACAAAAGGCAAATATGCCACCAAGCAACTCGATCGTCTTCTTCTCGCCAGGAGTTGCTTCCCAGCTTCCGGAGGCGTGCATTTCTTTACCTACTTTTCGTTCATACAATGTTTTTTTCATAAGATTATTAAAAACCTCTTTCTGTTGTTGGAAGCGAATAAATCACCCTATAATTATATAGTATTGCAAGAAAAAGAAAAATGTCAGGAGTTGTTTGAGTATTATGCAATTTTCTGTAGAATTCTTTGACACATTTGCTAAGGAATATCAGGACATTCTAAAACACAGCATAAAATCGTCCACAATGGATGACGATATGCAGTTTGCCCTGGATCTGCAGCGTGATCGCCTCTCGGAAAAAGATC
>JAFUBI010000058.1 GCA_017460285.1 Oscillospiraceae bacterium
GTTCCCGTTTACCGGTTGGACAGCCTTTATGACAGGTATTCTGATGTTGGACGGGTTTGCTGAGGATTCTTCCACTGCATTAATGGCGTTCATCAAAACGATTCCCTTTAGTTTTTATTCTTGGGTCGCTCTTATCGGCTCACTTTTGTATGCGCTTGGCAAACTGCCCAAACTTGGTGGCTTAAAGAACCCAAGTCCTGAACTGTACGAACCAGTGGAGGAGGATGAAGAGGGAAGTAAAAAGGGAAATCTGTTCGACTTTTTTGTTCCTATCGTCATTTTAGTTGCTTTAACGATCTACTATGAGTTTGATCTAGTCCCTGCAATGATCATCGAGCTTCCCCTTCTGTATTGTTACTATATGTTCCGCGGATATATCCGGACAAAGGATATTGAGGAGAGCATGGTGGAAGGAACAAAAGATTTCGTGTACCTCTATATTTTGATTCTGTTTACTTATATGCTGAGTTTTGTGCTCGACGAGATCGGATACACAGAATACCTGGTCGATGTTGCACAAGGATTCGCAAACCCCCATCTGCTTCCATTTGCATTGTTTGTGATCTTCAGCTTCAGTGAAGCAGCAATGAGTTTGAACTGGGGCTTGCTGATGATAGCATTCCCGATCATTATTCCTCTCGCCCAAGCAATCGGGGCAAATCCTTATCTTTGCGCCGCTGCAATGATCTCAGCTGGTGCATTCGGCAACAATTTCTGCTATATCTGTGATTTTACTTCGCTGACATCCACTTCGATCGGTCTGCCTTCCGGGTATCAGGCGCGGAACTGTTTGAACTATTCTTTGATCTTCACTGGTATCACTGCAGTCCTGTACCTGATCTGTGGATTTGTGGTTTAGGAGGAATCTATGCAAGTTATAAAAGATCAGTATATCTTTAAGTTTTCCAAGGACAATGAGCCGATCGCTCATGCTACCGATGGGGAAGTCCTTCGTTTTTTGACGCGGGATTGTTTCAACTGTCAGATCACGTCGGAAGAGCAGACGATGGAGACCATCGATTTTGAAGCCTGCAATCCTGCGACCGGACCGGTCTTTGTAGAGAATGCAGAACCCGGAGATGTGTTGGCGGTTGATATCCTGGATATCTCTGTGGCAGATCATGGTGTCGTCGCAACTGTTAAAGGATTCGGGGTGTTGTCGGAGCGCGGAGTGAACCGAACAAAGATACTTCCTGTGAGGGACGGTTATGTACATTTCAATGACATCAAGTTTCCTGCAGTTCCAATGATCGGAGTTATCGGGACGGCTTCAGATGAGAAGACGGTCATTTCTGGTTTTTCCTTTAATGGCGGGGGAAACATGGATAGCCGCAAGATCACGAAAGGGACCACTGTTTATTTTCCGGTTCGAGTTCCAGGCGCGCTTCTCGCCATGGGAGATGTGCATGCAGCAATGGGAGATGGCGAAGTATGTGAGACCGGTGTAGAGATCAATGCTGACATTTTGGTAAGAGTCAGAGTGATCAAACATTTTAAACTGAATTGGCCGGTCACGGAGACAGATGATGTCTGGTTTGTAAATACGAATGGTGTCAACTGCGATGTAGCGATACAAAGAGGATATGAGGAGATGCTGAGGCTGGTTTCCAATGCTTATGGGTGGGATATCACTGATAGCACTATGTACCTTTCTTTGCAAGCTTTGGTTGAGGCGAATCAGGCAGTCCTGGATCCAAATGAGACTGACGATGAAGGTCCGGTATTCCGTGTCGGAGTTCCGAAATTGGCATCTAAACCGAGATTGATCCCATAACAAGTCGACGCTTCCAGAGCGAGTTGAACCGGAAAGGAAGCGTTTGCTGTTTTTCAAACATTTGTCATGGAATTTTAATAGTGTTGACCAAAGGCAGAGGATCTCAGAAAAGTATGTTTGAGAGGAGAAACAGATGGCAAACCTGACTTTTGACTATCGTTCAAGGGTGTTGGGGAAAGAGACAAAATTCAATGTTATCCTTCCTGAAAACTGCAAGGTGCCCAGATACGGATGGAAGACTCTCTACTTGCTTCACGGATGGAGCGATAATTATTCCACGTGGATGAATCAGACTTCCATAGAGCGTTATGCGCTCAAAAGAAATATCGCTGTAGTTATGCCGGATGGGGAGTTCGGTTTCTACAACGATATGGCGGATGGCCTCAAATATGCAACCTTTATTACTGAGGAATTGCCCGAAGTATGCAGCAAGTATTTCCGCTGTTCTACGCGGAGAGAGGATGTTGTTATCGGAGGGCTTTCTATGGGAGGCTGCGGATCACTTTCCCTCGGACTCAGCAGACCGGATCTTTACAAAGGGATCATTGTCTTGTCTGCTGCAAACTGGCCGAACAATATGTTCCATGAGCAATATGATTCCGGAAGGATGGGACCCGGCTGGCTGAAAGCCATGAAACGCATCTATGGAGATATCTTCCCGAACCTGGAAGGTACGGAGTACGATGCTTACGTGAAATCCGACCGGATCGTGGCGAACGGCGGACCTTATCCGATCCTTTACCACTATTGCGGGCTGGAAGAGACGGATCTTCTCCGTCACTCAAAGGTCATGCAGGAGAAGTTTCTAAGTTACGAAGGAAATCCTTTCAAATACACACTGTCTACCTATCATGGTGTGCACAATTGGGATGCATGGGACGCTGTTATCTGTGAGGCACTTGATTATGTGGGATTCAAAGAGGTTAAAAAGCCTCCCGTTGGACCTCAACATAACAAATAATGATCGAATAATAAAAGCTGGACCGGATTTCAAAGAGATCCGATCCAGTATTTTATCTGTTGTGGGAAAGTGCGAGTTCTTTTTCCAGTTCTTCTGGCGTGTGATGGTGGCTGTGCTTTTCTTCGTTGACAAAATGGTCATGACCATGAGTGTGAGTGATCGTATGGGTGTGAGTAGATCCATCGTGTGTATGAGTGATCGTGTGTTGGTGTGCGTGTGCGTGTTGGTGTGCAAGAGTATCCCGAATGATAAGTACAGTCCCGGCTATCATAAGGATGAGAGCAGCAAAGAATATCCAGGTCAATCTCTCTTTTAGGAAGAGAAAAGAAAGGAATGCCCCAACAAAAGGATTGATCGCATAATAAGCGCTTGTCTTCGCAGCCCCCAGTGTGTTCTGGGCACGGACGTATAGGAAGATACTTAGCCCGTAAGCAACAAAGCCGAGGAGTAGGGCACAGAAAACATACTGTAATCGTGGCAATTGTTCTTTATTGATTAGAGCGATGAGAAAAGAGCCAACTCCAGAAAAAATCCCTTTCACGGTTACGATCTCATATGTGTCTTTTGACGAGATCGAACGGGTGCAGTTGTTCTCCAATCCCCAGCAAACTGTGGCAAGCAAGACAAAGATTGAACCGTATGAAAAACTAAGTGATTCAGAACTTTCAAAGGAGAGCAGTGCGCTGGATGCAGTGATCAAACAAATAGCGAACCACAGGCGTTTTGAAACATTTTCATGGAAGATTGCGAGGGCAAAGAAAGTGGTCGCAACGATCTCAAAGTTCCCGAGGAGGGAAGCATTGGAGGATGAACCGTATCGTAATCCCAGCATCAGGAGAATAGGCGCAACTACATCCAAGAAGATCATGCCGAGCACGTAAGGAAAGTCAGTTTTAGTCAGACGTTCTGACTTTTCTTCTTTGGAAATCAGAGAAGTCAGCCCCACTCCAAAACCAGCACCCAAGTAGAGCAGGGAGGCAAGGATCATTGGATCCACATACATGAGCAAAATTTTCGATATTGGAATATTTATGGCGTAAAAGAAGGCAGCAAGGAATGCGCACAAAGTTGCTTTCAAGCTTTCCATTAGTATCGCCTCGTTTGTTCTTTAAATTGTGATTTTAATATGGTCGCAAACTCTAGGATATAAGAGTTGGTGTTCTCTTTTTTCCAGAAAGCGCAGTAGTTCCGCAGGACAGGTTGATCTCTTTTGTGGAGGGGGATCCTAGAAATGGAGCTGTCGTAGTAGACATCCTCCCGGATTCCTTCAACGGGAAAGAAGCCGCGGCCGGACGCGACCAGTATTCTGGCATCCGGGAGAGTTTCAGCAAAAACATGATCCCCTGTAAAACCTACGATGTCACGGTAGTAAGCAGATTCGTTTTGCTGCTGATCTCGTCCAGCGACAAGAATACAGGTAGTGTTTTTAAGATCGGATACGTCAAGTTTTTTCAAGTTTGCAAGAGGAAGGTGAGAGGCGATCTCAATATAACAGTGGCTTTTGACCAGTTCAAAGTTTACATAATCATTAGAGAAAGCTCGCCGCTGATCATTGAGCACCAGATCTACATCCTCCCTACGTAACGCATCGTATAGTTCTTCATGGTTGCCGCCGATGATCTCCAAATCAACACCCGGATGGGATTCTGCAAATAGAGCTGCTGCATCTTGAAATTCAGTCCCCCCGTAGCATCTTAGATAGCCGATCCTCAAAGATTCTCTTCGGGAAGATGCAGCACGTCTTACCTCTTTTTTCAACTGTTCCAAATCCGATCGAAGCACTGTTGCTTTTCGGTAGAATAGTTCTCCCGCTGGAGTCATGGAAAAAGTACGATTGTGCCTGCTAAGCAATTCGACGCCCAATTCATCTTCCAGAGCCTTGATCTGCTGGGAGACAGCGGATTGAGAAATATGACATTCTGCAGCAGCTTCGGAGAAACTTCCGGTATTCACCACTGCTAAATAGTACTCGATCTGACGCAGTAACATACATGTACCCTCCTATATTCTCATAATAACACACTTTACCATAAGTATTAGTGAAACTTATTGAATTACGCAAAAAACAGAATTGATGCATAAGTGCTGTTAAAATATAATTCATTTAGTGAATAAAGATTATATAGAAAAAAGGAGATTGATCATGGCAAAGAATCTGGTCATTTATTATTCCAGAAAAGGACAAAACTATGTCAATGGAAGTATCTGCAATCTGACAATAGGAAATACGGAGATCGTAGCAGAATTCATTGCGAAAGCGGTAGATGTTGACTTGTTCGAAATAGAAACAGTGCGTGAATATAGCGAAGATTACACAACTTGTACAGATGAAGCAAAGGTGGAACTCAGAAATAACGAACGCCCGGATCTAAAGAAGTATCTGGACTCTATTGAAGGATACGATAATATCGTTGTGGCAGGTCCATGCTGGTGGGGAACATATCCATGTGGAGTCTTTACACAGCTTGAGAAGTTGGATTTTACAGGGAAAAAAGTGTTCCCGGTCATGACTCATGAAGGAAGTGGTTTGGGTGGATCCGTTTCTTCATTGCGTAAATGCTGCAAAGGAGCGGAGATCGGAACAGGTCTTGCAGTTCACGGAGCAGATGCGAAGAATTCGGAATCAACGGTAGCAAAGTGGGCAAAGTCAAATCTGAAATGATGAAAGAAATGCGAAAGATCATCTCATTGGTGCTGATCCTAATTTTAGCGATGAACTGTGTGAGTTGTGGTTCTAATCAGAGCGTGCTTGAAGAGGGTCCAAAAGACCAAGTAATTGTAGAGCCAGAGCAAGAATCGGTGGCTCAGGTCGAAGGGGAAAGCAGAGAGAAAAATAAGAAGATCCTGGTTATCTATTTTTCACGTACCGGTGAACAGTACAACGTCGGTGTAATCGAAAAAGGAAATACTGCAATCGTAGCGGAGATCATTGCAGAAATGACCGATGCGGATCTGTTTGAGGTGTTACCGGTAGAGGATTACTATCCGAAAGAAAAAATAACAGTGTTGCATTTCCGAAGAGCAGTTATGTTCGAAGGAAATGCATTTTTTTATCATCCTAAAATAAGAAGAAAGTATTGACTCTAACGTAACGTCATAGTTTATATTGAACTCAAAGGGGAGGATGGCGAAGTTATGATGACTGTCCATGAGGTGAGCAGATTGACTGGTGTGAGCGTTCGCACGCTCCAGTATTATGACCAAATAGGGCTTCTGCATCCCAGTGAGTACACAGAGGCAGGGTACAGATTGTATAACGAGAAGTCACTGGAGAAACTGCAGCAGATCCTGTTGTTTCGGGAACTACAGTTTCCTCTAAAAGATATTGCCAAGATCGTCAATCGGGAAGATTTTGATCGCAGAAAAGCACTGGATCAACAGATCCGCCTTCTCACATTAAAAAAGGATCATTTGGACGGTCTTATCTCTCTCGCAAAAAAAATTCAATCAAAGGAGGATGTTATGAGTTTCAAGGAGTTCGACACATCAAAAATCGATAAGTATGCTGCACAAGCTAAGTTGGAGTGGGGAAATACAGAAACCTATAAGGAGTTTGAGAAAAAGGACGAGGGAAGAACATCGGAGGACCATAAACTGCTAGGCCAGCAAATGATGGCAATCTTTGCCGGTTTTGGTGCTCTGAAAGAATGTGATCCTTCAGATGAAGCGGTGCAGAACAAAGTGAAAGAACTTCAGTCCTATATCACATCCAGTTTTTACAACTGCACGAACGAGATCTTGGCAGGACTCGGGAAAATGTATACAGCAGACAATAAATTCACAGAGAATATCGATCAGGCAGGCGGAACCGGAACGGCTGAGTTCGTCTCAAAAGCGATCGAAATTTATTGCCAATAATGAGTTTTAAACAAGAAATGGTTTCTGATCTTTTTTCGTCAGAAACCATTTCTCGTTATTTAGAATTCAGTTTATTTCGCAGGGAAGATCTCATCCAGCGGCCAGGTGGTATTGTTCCAATAGGCATCGGTCCATTGCCATATCTCATAGTTGCAGGAGGTCGCCACTATGAGCTCAAGTTTTCTTAACTGGTTCTCCGGAAGATCGTTACACAGACGCCGAATCACTTCTTTCTTGTTTGCTGCTTCTTGCTTATAGTGATCGGTGGCAAAGTATTCGAGCCACTCACGATAGGTGTTGTCTTTTTCCAGTGTGCATTGCGAGAGAAGATCTTCTGCAAAGAATGTGTACATGATCCCGCAGGGGAAAACAGCACACGCCATTCCTGCAGCGTCACAAGTGTGAGCGATATGAGAGAGATATGCGGTATAACTTCGCTTTCCCTCACCCATGATCACATTATCCATGTCTTCCGGAGTGACACCCACTGTCTTTGCCCAGTGGTCTCTGTAGTAATCGATGGCTTCCACGACGTCATTGATGATCGTGAGCATGAGTTTCATGTCCTGAAAATCATCGCATTTGCCCAAAGCTGTAGACCATACGCGGGTGTAATCCAACAAATATTGGTAATCCTGCAAGTAGTAATACTTATATTGTTCAGGAGTCATAGTGCCATGAAGGATGCTCTGCATCGCAGGTGTCTCTTCGATCATCTTGGCTGTTTTGCGGAGCATTGGTTCAAGTCGTTCTGTGTAGAAATCCATGGATCTTTCTCCTTGTTTTTTTCTTCATTATAACATGTGTTCTAGATGTTACGCGGCAGATGTGATCATCCTTTCTTTCTGTTCATAAGTGCTTATGCTATAATGACAAAGCGCACCTTGCGCGTTCATCTTTATTTGAGGTAAGTTTCCATGTTAGGAGAAAAAGAGGTTAAGGGCACTTCCCTAAACAACCGAATCGTTTGGATACTGCTGGCATATTTTGTTCATTTTATCGTTATTGGATCGGGGATATTAGCGGTTCTGTTTGAATTGCTGTTTGAACGTGTCATACCATATGACCAGATATCTGACGGAATGATTTTCGTCCTTGCGGCTTATCTCATTCCGTTTCTTCCCGCATTTATCTGGTTCTTTGTATATACTGTCATATCCAAGAAGAACCGACCGATCTTCAGATCGGCTTTGTATGGATATGGGCAAAATACACCGGGAAGCTTTTTGAAAGGGCTACTCGCAGGCTTTGTAACAAATGCGATCTGTGTTTTGGCAGCACTCCTCCGGGGAGACATCAAATTGAGTTTCAACTTTTATGCAGACGAGATCCCGTTCTATTTGTTTGCCCTCGTTTGTGTCTGCATTCAAAGCAGCACGGAGGAACTGTGGAATCGCGGTTTCATCATGGAAAGGGTGTGGGTTCACTATCCTGTTTGGGTTGCGATTCTCGTCAACTCATTGATCTTCGGAGCCCTGCATCTGATGAACCCGGGAGTCAGTGTTCTGCCTATCGTCAATATCGTTATCGTAGGCATCGCTTATTCGATCGCTTGCTGGAATACTGAAAGCCTGTGGTTCGTTATGGCTGCTCACACCGCCTGGAATTTCACACAGAACCTGATCTTTGGTCTTCCGAACAGCGGTCTGGTTTCCAGGATATCTGTTTTTAAGTTAGAAGCAGCGAATATGAATGACCCCTTGTTCTACGACAGTGCGTTTGGTGTAGAGGGTAGTCTTCCTGCAACGATCGTAAACATTGGGCTCGCTGTGTATTTCATCTGGTCAGCCAAAAAGCAGGGACGGTTGGATGAACTCAACCAGAGTATCGAGCCCAGGGAAAAAGTGGAAGTTCTAAGCACAGTAGAGGAGAGATCAAATGCTTGATTCGCTGAGACAATTCAGTTTTGTTTCCGTGGTGTTTCGACTCAGTCTCGCAACACTCGCAGGCGGTATCGTCGGGTATGGCAGATCTAAAAAAAGTCAGCCAGCTGGGTTTCGGACCTACATTATCTGCTGCATTGGTGCAGCGCTTGCGACGCTTTCTGCTCTCTATGAATATGAGATGCTCACTGGTCCTTGGGATATGGGGATCTCGTTGAAATACGATGGAGCCAGATACTCTGCAGCTGTCATCAGCGGTATCGGATTTCTGGCAGCAGGAAGTATCTTACGCATCGCGCATCAGCAGATATCCGGACTTACCACTGCGATCGGCCTGTTTGTAGCTGTATGCATGGGCATTGCAGCGGGAGCGGGATTTTATGAGGCAGTGATCGGCGCGTTGCTGATCCTTCTGTTTGTACTTGAAGGAATGTACCCTCTAGAGGGTACATGGAAAAGGAAAACAAGGTATCTCACGATGCTTGTGAGTTTTGAGGACATCACGGATATCGACCTCATAACTGACACGCTTCTTGCGGAAGAAGTCGAGATCAGCGAATTTGAGTTGGAACAGGCAAAAGCTGGAGAAGACCGGACCGCTATTATTTGGATGAGGTTGCCAAGAGAGAACACATCCCACTCTGCGGTTCTTTCCGCTGTCGCCGAACTGCCCTGCGTGTCTGCAGTGCAGGAACTTATTTCTTAGGAGGTCAACATGCTTCAGATAGTGGATCCTTTTAGAGGAGTTGACCTTTTCTCTGTTTTGATCAAATTGGTTCTTGCTGTCGTTTTGGGCAGTGCGATCGGTATGGAACGTTCCTACAAAAATCGTCCGGCTGGTGTCAGAACACACATGCTGGTCTCCTCCGGCGCTGCGATCGCTTCTATGACGGGCATTTATCTTTATTTGGTAGCAGGTGTTCCAACGGATATCACGAGGATCAGTGCCTCGGTCGTCTCGGGACTTTCTTTTTTGGGCGTGGGTACGATCATCGTCACGAAGAATTACAGCGTCAAAGGACTGACGACTGCCGCGGGATTATGGGTTTCCGGTATCATCGGCCTTTGTATCGGCGCAGGTTTTTATGAAGGCGCTATCGTGAGCACAGCGCTCGTCCTGTTTACAGAGGGCATTCTGTCCAAAATCAAAAACAAC
>JAFUBI010000059.1 GCA_017460285.1 Oscillospiraceae bacterium
AGTGATTCATAGGTGATTGGTTAGTGATTCATAGGTTAGTAAGCGCCTCACACTATAATCTCAGCGTCCCCATCGTATCTTTTCCAGCCGCTTTTTTACTCCTTTTTTCGCCCTCCTGAGCGCAAAAATGCACAAAACTCTTGCATATCTCAAAAAAAAGTAGTAATTTTGCAGGCTCAAATGTCCGTGCGTATGAAAAGGAACATGAAAAGACTGTTAATGTTTCTTGTTGTGTGCATGCCTGCGTGGGCGTTCGCGCAAGCAGAAGGTCAAGCAACTCCGCCTTATGGGGAGGGTGCTAAGATCTGGGTGAATGACAGCTACGAAGCCGTTGCGCCTGCGGAGGCGACGATGTACGGGCTGGTCAAGAAAGTGGACACCGCGTCCAATACCGTGACCATGCAGTATTATACGAAAGCGGAGGATCGCTTGCGCTCCGTACAGAAACGCGTGGCGACAGGAGAAGGGCAGGGTTTGCAGAAAGGCAAACAGCTCTATTTTGACGCAGAGGGCAAAGTGGAAGCCATGGAGATCTACACCCTCGTGATCGAGGAGCGCAAGAGCGTGGTGCCCGGCACGCCTCCGACCAAAGCGCGCAGCCGGCTGGCGCAAGAGACATATCTCTATCCGAACGGCAAGACCAAAGAGGAAGTGATCCTGAGTTACAAACCTGCCAAATACGGCGCAGAGGGCATTTTCTATACCCGCAAGTGCTATTACCCCGACGGAGGGCTGCAATACGAGGAAACAATGGACGAGAAGACCACCAACCTGACGACCGTTTATTACAACGAAAAAGGCAAAGTAGTGAAACGTCCGAAGCAGAAGTTCGAACCGTATATGCAGATGCCGGAGTTCCCGGGTGGACAATACGCGCTGGCGGAGTTCCTTTCTGCGAACGTCAAATACCCGAAGATCGCGCAGGAGAACTCTATCCAAGGACGCGTGATCGTGCAGTTCGTGGTTGCCAAGGACGGCAAGATAGAGACCGTGGAGGTCGTGCGCACAGGCGGCGATCCTACGCTCGACAGAGAGGCGGTTCGCGTGATCAAGTCCATGCCGAGATGGCAACCTGGCAGACAGAGAGGCAAGCTTGTACGCGTCAAATACACCGTGCCGGTGAATTTTAGATTGCAATAAATATCACAACATCAACATATTATGATTAAAATTACTTTTCCGGACGGAAGCGTCCGTGAGTACGAAAGCGGCGTAACGCCGCTGCAGATTGCGGAGAGCATCAGCTCCCGCCTCGCGCAAGATATCTTGTGCGCCAGTGTGAATGAGAAAATTGTAGAGTTGAATTTCCCGATCGAGGAAGATGCAGCAATCAAGTTGCACAAATGGGAGGACGAGGAAGCGAAACACGCTTTCTGGCACACGTCCAGCCACCTGATGGCAGAGGCATTGCAGGAACTCTATCCGGGCATTCAGTTCGGTATTGGTCCGGCGATCGAGAGCGGATTCTACTACGACGTTATGCCGCCTGAGGGCGTAGTCATCAACGACACCTGCTTCGCAGCCATCGAGAACAAGATGATGGAGCTGCGCGCGAAGAAAGAGCAGCTGGTGAAGAACTCGATCTCCAAAGCCGATGCACTCAAAGCGTTTGGTGACAAAGGTCAGACCTACAAATGCGAGTTGATCTCCGAGTTGGAAGACGGACATATCAGCACTTATACGCAGGGCGCGTTTACCGACCTCTGCAAAGGTCCGCACTTGCTGAGTACGGAACCGATCAAAGCGGTCAAAGTGCTCTCCTGCTCCGCGGCTTACTGGCGTGGCGATGAGAAACGTCCGATGATGACCCGTATCTATGGTATTTCCTTCCCGAAGAAAGCGATGTTAGACGAGTACCTTGCGCTCCTCGAAGAAGCGAAGAAACGCGACCACCGCAAGATCGGTAAGGAGCTGGAGCTGTTTATGTTCTCCGACATGGTCGGAAAAGGTCTGCCGATCTGGCTGCCGAAAGGAACTGCCCTTCGTCTGCGTCTGGAAGATTTCCTGAAGAAGATCCAGAAACGCTACGGTTACCAGCAGGTGATCACGCCGCATATCGGCTCCAAGCAGCTGTATATGACTTCGGGTCACTGGGATCACTACGGCAAAGACTCGTTCCAGCCGATCACCACGCCCGAGGAAGGCGAGGTGTATATGCTCAAACCGATGAACTGCCCTCACCACTGCGCGATTTACAAGAACAGCCCCAAGAGCTACAAGGATCTGCCTTTCCGCTGCGCGGAGTTCGGTACTGTCTATCGCTATGAGCAATCCGGCGAGCTGCACGGACTGACCCGTGTACGTTCGTTCACGCAGGACGACGCACATATCTTCTGCCGACCCGACCAGGTAAAGCAGGAGTTCATCCGCGTCATGGAGATCATCAATATCATCTTCAAAGCGCTGAACTTCGAGAACTACGAAGCGCAGATCTCTCTTCGTGACCCCAACACCCACGAGAAATATGTGGGTTCGGATGAGATCTGGGAGCACGCAGAGAACGCGATCCGCGAGGCTTGCAAGGAGATGAATCTGCCCGCACGCGAGGAGACCGGAGAAGCTGCATTCTACGGACCGAAACTCGACTTCATGGTCAAGGACGCACTCGGTCGCCGTTGGCAACTGGGTACGATCCAAGTGGACTACAACCTGCCGGAGCGTTTCGAACTGGAGTACACCGGTGAGGACAACCAGAAACACCGTCCGGTAATGATCCACCGTGCGCCGTTCGGCTCCATGGAGCGTTTCGTAGCCGTGCTGATCGAGCATACCGCAGGTAAGTTCCCGCTCTGGCTCACTCCTGATCAGGCTGTCGTGCTGCCGATTTCGGAGAAGAGCAACGAGTACGCATGGAAAGTGAAAGAGATGCTGGAGGCACAGGACGTTCGCGTCATCGTAGATGACCGTAACGAGAAACTGGGACGTAAGATCCGCGACAACGAACTGAAACGTATTCCGTACATGCTGATCGTGGGTGAGAAAGAAGCAGAGCAAGGACTCGTTTCCGTTCGCCAGCAGGGCGCCGAAGAGAAGGGCTCTATGACGATCCAAGAGTTCGCAGACTTCATCAACAATACCGTACGCGAACAGATGAGCGCGTATTAAAGGGACGAAGGGACAAAGTACAAAGTACAAAGGATGAATTACGAATTGAGCGTCAGTAAAGCGCAAATAAAACAGGTTCGGTCGCTGCAGCAGAAGAAATTCCGCGATGAGCTCGGGCTCTTTGTCGCCGAAGGCGATAAGTGCGTGGAAGAGTTGCAGAAAGGCTTTGAGTTGGTCTCCCTCTACCGCGAGGGAGAGAACGCTACGCGTGTGGAGATCGAGCAGATGAGCGGTCTCCAAACGCCTCAAGG
>JAFUBI010000060.1 GCA_017460285.1 Oscillospiraceae bacterium
AACCGATCAGTGAGCTTATCATGGATCGTTTTGCTGAGTTTGGCTCCCGTGAGTTCTACATGATCGTAAACTTTAAGAAAAACATGATCCGCTCCTACTTTTCTGAAGAAGCGGACAGGTCTTATCAGCTTGATTTCGTCGAAGAACAGGAATTTCTCGGATCCGGAGGCGGTCTGTGCCTTATGAAAGGCATGATCAACGACACATTCTTCTTCTCAAACTGTGACACCCTTTTGGATGTGGATTTCGGTGATGCATACCGGCAGCACAAAAAAGAAGGCAGCATCATTACGATCATATGTGCTTCCAAGCACGTTACCGTTCCCTATGGCGTTATCGATCTCGCAGCCGACGGAAGTGTGGGCAATATGCGTGAAAAACCGGAGTTTACTTATCTCACAAATACAGGTGTGTATATCGTCGAACCTCGTGTCGTCGATGAACTTGAGACCAAATTCCAAGGATTCCCTGACATCATACAAAAATACAGGGACCTCGGCGAAAGGATCGGTGTCTACTCAATTTCCGAGGATAGTTGGATCGATATCGGACAGTTGGAAGAACTCCAGCGGATCCAAGAAAAAATCAATAGTAAGGCGCAGAACTGATGGATAAGAAACATGTAATGATCATTGCCGAAGCAGGTGTAAACCACAACGGTGACCTCGAACTTGCGAAAAAAATGGCTTTAGTCGCTAAGGAATGCGGAGCAGACGCTGTAAAGTATCAGACTGCTGTCCCTGAACTGGTGATCTCTATGTATGCTCCAAAAGCGGAGTACCAGAAGGAAACTACCGGGGATAAAGAGAGCCAGCTTGAAATGGTCCGCAAACTCCATTTTGACTTTGAGAGCCATCGCAAATTAAAAGAATACTGCGACCAGATCGGTATCCTGTATCTATCTTCACCATTTGATATCCCCAGCGTGGAGTTTCTTGCAACTCTCGATCTCCCCTATATGAAAGTCCCGAGTGGCGAGATCACCAATTATCCATATCTTGTCGCTGTTGGGAAAACCAAACTTCCGATCATACTTTCAACCGGAATGAGTGTCCCGGAAGAGATCGAGGATGCGATCAAAGTGTTGAAGGATAACGGAGCGGGAGAGATCACAGTTTTACATTGCAATACAGAGTATCCGACAAAATATGAAGATGCCAATCTCGGTGCGATGCTTTGGCTGCGGGATCATTTTCATTGTCCTGTTGGTCTCTCAGACCATACAAAAGGCTATGAGTGTGATGTCGCTGCAGCCGCTCTTGGGGCTGTAGTGATCGAAAAACACTTTACTTTAGATAAAAACATGGAGGGACCGGATCAAAAAGCATCCCTGGAACCTCAGGAATTGTCTGATATGGTACAGGCAGTTCGGAATATCGAAGCCGCAATGGGCACAGGTGTAAAAGCTGTTTCCTCGTCAGAAGCGAAAAACAAGCCCATTGCCAGGAAAAGCATCGTCGCTGCTAGGAAGATCCTCAAAGGAGAAGTATTTACTGAGGAAAACTTGACAACAAAGCGTCCGGGCAATGGGATCAACCCCATGCTGTGGAACACTGTGCTAGGCACGACAGCTGTTCGGGATTTTGAGCCCGATGAATTGATAGAGCTTTAGGAGCAATCTTTTTGGATAAGGTAACACGAACAATAGCAGTTATTACAGGAAGCCGTGCGGAGTACGGCCTCCTTCGCCCTGTAATAAAAAAACTGTTGGCTTCTTCCCTCCAACTCAAATTGGTGGTCACTGGTTCACATCTAAGTACAAGTTATGGGAACACAGTCAAAGAGATCGAGGCTGACGGGATACCAATCGCAAAGAAGATCGACATTCTAAAATTTCAGGATCAGCCAAACCCTGTTCTCTCCACTGTCGCTTATACCATTCAGGTATTTGGGAAGTGGTTTGCTGAGGAAAATCCGGATTGCGCATTAGTTCTTGGAGATCGATACGAGATCTTTGCTGTTTCACAAGCCGCAGCCATGTGTGGTATCCCCATTGCTCACATTTCGGGAGGAGACATCACTCTTGGCGCTTCGGATGAGTATTACAGACACTGCATCACAAAGATGGCTTCTCTTCACTTTCCCAGTTGTAAGGATTCCTACGACAGACTTTTGCGCATGGGAGAGCAACCGGAGCGGGTTTTCCTCGTGGGAGGACTTGGCGATGAAAACATCCGCAATCTGCCAAAAATGAATGCGGAAGAACTCTCTGTGAACCTCTCTTTTGATCTTACTAAGCCTTTCGGACTTGTTACTTTTCATCCGGAGACCGGCTTCGGACATGCAGATCCCCTTCTGCAGCTCCGGTCGCTTCTTGATGCAATGGAAGAAGCACATACCAAAACAGAATTGAGATACCGTATAACAAAATCCAACGCGGATCAGGGTGGCCATGAGATCAATAAGGTTTGGGACGAGTGGTCCGGAGATAAAAGGGATTGGGTGCTTACCGTTACCAGTTTGGGAGTAACAAGATATCTCTCCGCAATGTCATGCGCTGCTGTTGTCATCGGCAATTCTTCAAGCGGAGTTGTTGAGACTCCTACGTTCGGAGTCCCAACGGTAAACATTGGGAACCGTCAAAAAGGGCGGATCCTTTGTGAAAACGTCCTGTCTGTCCCCGCTAAAAAGCATGACATCCTTTCCGCTATAACTACAAGCCTGACCCCTTCTTTCTCCCTAAAGGCTCATCAGACGGTAAGTCCCTATTATGGAGAGGATCCAAGCGGCTCCATGGTAAAGATCCTGGAAACCTGGGTCGGGGATCCCAGATTAAAAGAACCAAAAGCGTTTTTTGACTGCATTTAAGTTGTAAGAAAGGCAATGATCTTATGGATTTTTTGATCATAGGTTTAGGTAGCATGGGAAAACGGAGAGCACGTCTCCTTCGTGGCTTGGAACCGGATTCCCGCCTTTTTGGTGAGGATACTTCTCCTGAGCTCAGGGAGCAGGCCGAATCCCTTGGGATCTCCGCTATTTCCTCCATTCAGGAAGCGATCGAGGCGGTTCATCCGGACGCAGCTCTTGTTTGCACCGCACCGGCGACCCACTCAGCTATTATTCATGAACTGTTGGAAAATAATCTGCCTGTTTTCACAGAGTTGAACTTGTTGGATGATGGCTATAAAGAAAACACCATCCTAGCCAAAGTGAAGAACCTTCCCCTTTTTCTGTCATCCACGATGCTTTACCGAAAAGAAACGCAGTTTATCAAAGAACAGGTATGCACTTTCAGAAACAGTACGGGGAAAGGCGTCAACTACCTGTATCATATAGGACAATACCTTCCTGACTGGCATCCGTGGGAGACCTACAAGAACTTTTTCGTTTCAGATCGCCGCACAGGTGGCGTCCGTGAGATCCTTGGTATCGATCTTCCATGGCTCGTGGATCTTTTTGGTGATGCAGAGTGTGTTCATGTTGAGGAATCGCGTTTGACAGACCTTGAGATCGGCTACCCCGATGCGATCACCTTTATCCTCAAGCATAGTTCCGGAACGATCGGGACGATGGTGGTAGATGTGACTTCGCCGAAGGCAGTACGTCATTTTGAATGCTTTGGTGAAGGGATCCATCTTTTCTGGGAAGGAAGTCCAAAAGAGTTATATCGCTATAATAATGAAACTAAGGAAAAAGAGTATATCGATACATATGGCGTGTACGAGCACGATAGCAGATACAGCGACAACATCGTGGAAAACGCTTATGTGGACGAATTGGCTGATTTCCTTTCACTTTTAAAAAACGGATCGACACCTCTCTGGAGTTTTGAGAAAGACCAAAGAGTTATCGATCTGATCAATACTATCGACAAATAGTGAGGCACAACATGTCCAACAAACTTACTGTACTGTTTATCGGTCTTGGTTCTATTGGAACCAGACATCTTCGCAACTTGGATCATCTATGCAAGGATCGCGGGATCAGCCTTTATGTAGATGCCTTGAGACATGACCTGCGCGTTCCTTTACGTCCAGGAGTGGAAGAATTACTCGCCAATCAACTTTTAGATCTGGACGACAACGACGCTCAGCCTTTCTATGATATCGTGTTCATCACGAATCCCACTGCTCTCCATGCTGAAGTGCTTGGACACGTTAAAGACCGGGCTGGCGCTTTGTTTATCGAGAAGCCCATCGTATCCCGCGACCAGATCTATGGTTCTGTATCCAAACTGGTCAATCCCGGGCAGAAAGCATATGTAGCTGCACAGATGCAGTTGAGCAAGACATTTATGGAGACCAAAGACTATTTGGATGAGCATCCGGAAAAACACCCCTTCTCCGCAAGGGTGATCTGCTCCAGTTACCTTCCGGATTGGCGTCCCGGTGTAGATTACCGAAAGGTTTATTCTGCGAACGAAGAACTGGGCGGCGGAGTCGATATCGATCTCATCCATGAATGGGATTATCTGGTCTACTTGTTCGGAATGCCTCAAAAAACATACAACCTCAGAGGAAAGTATTCAGACCTTGAGATCACCAGCAATGATCTCAGCGTCTACATCGCCAAATATCCTGAATTGCTCGTAGAACTTCACCTGGATTATTTCGGCAGAAAACAGCAACGATATTTGGAGTTGTACTTTGAAGATGGGACTTTGACCGCTGACTTTATCGAGCACAAGATCACTTTCCCTGACGGTTCTGTCACCTATTACGAAGAGAACACCAATGACTGGTATCTGAGAGAAATGGATTATTTCCTCGATTATGTGCAGTTCCTTGACGGCGACAGCATCAACCCTCCGAAGGAGGCTTTGAATGTCCTTGAAGTGAGCGCTGGGCTATATAACAGTTGGAATAAGGAGGTCGACGATGAGCGATAAACTTCTGATCACCATCTGCGGAAGAGCCGGCAGTAAAGGGTTCCGCAACAAAAACCTGAAGACCTTCTGTGACAAACCACTGGTCTACTATACCCTCTCTGCAATCGACCTGTTCCGAAAAGCGCGCCATGATATTGAGGTCGACGTTTGTCTCAACACCGACAGCGACCTGTTAGCAAACCTTGTGCTGTCCGCATATCCTGAAGTGGAATACCTTCCTCGTGGAGAAGCTCTCGGCGGTGACGCTGTGCCTAAAATGGCTGTTTTCCAGGATAGCCTTCACCGAATGGAGGAAAAACACGGTTATCATTACGACTATCTGATGGATCTGGACATCACCAGCCCTCTTCGGACATTGACAGACATGAATAATGCCTATGATAAAAAAGCGTCAAGAGATGATCTGGATCTGGTCTTCAGCGTTACAGACTCAAGGCGCAACCCCTACTTCAATATGGTGGCAAACTGTGGTGATCATGTTGAAAATGTTATTGCATCGCCATATACCGCAAGGCAACAAGCTCCCGAAATCTATGACGTCAATGCCAGCATGTATGTGTTCCGGAGAGATTTTCTTGCCAACAACAAGACAGGCATTCTCTGGGATGGCAAGATCGATATCATTAAAATGAAGGACACAGCAGTTCTGGACATCGATTCGGAAGAGGATTTCGTATTGATGCAGTTCATAGCAAAGTACTTGTACGAACAATACCCTGAATTCGCTGAGATCCGCGATAACATACGCACCGTTTAATGGGTTGGACAAAAGAAAACATGCCCGGCAGGTCTTTTACAGATCCTGTCGGGCATATTCTGTTGATCTTTATCTAATCACCTTGCTGTTGAATCCTTGAGCACTACGTCGTGCGCTCCGCCTTCCACGATACTGGTCGCAGATACCAACGTGATCTTGGCATTCTTCTGCAATTCTTTGATCGTGAGAACACCACAGTTGCACATCGTTGACTTGACCTTAGAAAGTGAGAGATTTACGTTTTCATGAAGTGAACCTGCATATGGGACATAGGAGTCTACACCCTCTTCAAATTTAAGAGTTGCAGCTCCCCCGAGATCATATCTCTGCCAGTTGCGAGCACGGGCGGAGCCTTCACCCCAGTATTCCTTCATATAATTGCCATTCACAAGCACTTTCGCTGAGGGAGACTCATCAAAGCGAGCAAAGTATCTCCCAAGCATGATGAAGTCTGCACCCATCGCCAACGCGAGCGTCATATGATAATCCTGTACGATGCCGCCATCTGAGCAGATCGGAACATAGATGCCTGTTTCTTTGAAATACTCGTCTCTGGCAGCAGCCACTTCCATAACGGCAGTTGCCTGTCCACGGCCGATTCCCTTTTGCTCACGTGTGATACAGATAGAACCTCCGCCTATACCGATCTTGACAAAATCCGCTCCGCTCTCTGCCAGGAAACGGAAACCATCACGGTCAACGACGTTACCAGCCCCGATCTTGACAGTATCCCCATAATTGTCTCTCACCCATTTAAGAGTGCGAGCCTGCCACTCGGAATATCCTTCCGAAGAATCTATGGTAAGCACGTCAACACCCGCTTCTACCAGCGCAGGGATCCTCTTCTCGTAGTCTCTGGTATTGACACCAGCGCCAACAATATATCTCTTGCTGTCATCCAACAATTCGTTCGGGTTTTCTTTATGCGCATCGTAGTCCTTACGGAACACGAGACCCTTCAAGTGCATCTCATCATCCACGATTGGGAGCTGATTGACTTTATTGTCCCAAATGATATCGTTTGCTTCGGAAAGCGTGATGCCTTCTTTGCCATAAACAAGTTTATCAATAGGAGTCATAAACTCTGAAATAGGAGTATCCAGACTCATACGGGAGACTCGATAGTCTTTGCTCGTAACAAGACCCTTTAGCCTTCCATCGGCAGTCCCATCCTCTGTGATGGCGATCGTTGAATGACCCTTTTCTTCCTTTAATCGAAGAACATCATTCAGTGTCTGATCCGGTCGCAGATTTGAATCG
>JAFUBI010000061.1 GCA_017460285.1 Oscillospiraceae bacterium
AATAAAGTAGTATCACGGGAAAGGAACTCTTTTCTCATTATAGCGTATTTAATACAACTGTTCTCTTTTTTTGCTGTATATTATTCGATGTTTTCAGAAAAATATATCAAAGATGTACAATGAACGAGCATAAAATTGTATAAATAACGAGCAGCACTGCTTTTTGACAGTACTGCTCATTATTCTTGTGTCGTATTATTAGCGGTCTTCTCGGAAGTAGGATTGACCGAGGCTTGCAGGAGGGTCATTCTCTCTCTTCTTGCGGATGGATACCAGAACGAGGACGGCGAGAGTCACCGCATAGGGGATCATCTTGTAAAACTCCTTGAGAGCCAGATGTGCTCCGGCGGGAAGGAAGAGGTAAAGGATGTACATCCCTCCGAAAAGAAAACTTGCTGGGATAGCGGTGGCTGGGTTCCAGGAAGTGAAGATGACCAGCGCAATGGCGAGCCAGCCTCTGTCTCCGAACCCGTTGTTGCTCCACACACCGCAGGCATAGTCCATGATGTAGTACAAGCCGCCCAGTCCTGCAACGACGCTGCCGAAGCAGGTAGCGATATATTTGTATTTTGTGACGTTGATACCCATAGCATCTGCAGCAGCGGGGGATTCTCCGACTGCCCTCAGGTGGAGCCCGATCCTGGTCTTTCGGAAGAGCCAGGAGGAGAAAAGGGCGATAGCGATGCAGAGATACGCAAGAAAACCGTAACTCAGGAATATCTTTCCGAACCACCCCAGGTGTTCCGCGAAGGGAAGGGAAGCACTGAAATAGAGCGAAGTGGCGGATAGGGTCACGGTTGGGAGGTCACTGCCTGTGAGCTTGATGAGGCTCCCACCGAAGAAGTTGCCTATGCCCACGCCAAAGGTGGTCAGGGCGAGTCCGGTAACGTTCTGGTTTGCTCTCAGGGAAATGGTGAGGAAGCAATAGATGAGTCCCATCAGAAGAGACATCAGCATGGAACACAGGAGAGGGATCCCGATCCCCAGAAGGGCATTTTTCGGAAGCGCGCTCTGTTCATAGAAGAAACCTCCTATGACGCCACCGATGGCACCGACGTACATGATGCCTGGTATGCCGAGGTTCAGGTTACCGCTCTTCTCGGTGTAGATCTCTCCCACACATCCGTACAAAAGCGGGATCCCCTGGATGATAGCTCTGGGGATGAAAGAGACGATATCAAACATGTGACACCTCCTTGTTTTCCGCCTTTCCGGAACGGACGATGCGGTAGTGGATGAAGAACTCACACCCTATGAGGAAGAAGAGGATGATCCCGGTCAGAGTGTCAGAGAAACTGGTGTTCAGCTGCAGGACAGTGGCGATCTCACCGGACCCTCTTTCCAGAAATACGATGAACAGGCAGGTGATCACCATCATGATCGGGTCAAAGTGGGACATCCAGCTCACCATTACGGCTGTAAATCCTCTACCGCCTGCAAGGGAGGTGGTGATAGTGTGATCCGTGCCAGCCACCATGAGAAGTCCCGCCAGCCCGCAAAGTGCTCCGCTAAGAGAGGCAGTCCGCAGGATGACTTTCGTTACGTTGATCCCGAGGTACTTTGCTGTGCGTTCGCTTTCTCCTACGACGGACAATTCGTATCCGTGTTTCGTTGTGTTCAGATAGATGGTGAGAAAAACAAGAACAGCGAGGACGATGAGGATATTTGCCAGGTATTTTTGTCCCAGAAGAACAGGAAGCCAGCCTGCATTCGTGTCGGAGTGAATGACTCCAACAGTTCCGCTTCCCTTTGGGTTCTCCCACAGGACGACGTAATACGCTACCAGTTGAGTGGCGATGTAGTTGAGCATGAGGGTACTTAGCGTCTCATTGGTCTTCCAAAGAGCTTTGAACAGAGCAGGAACGAAAGCCCACACTGCTCCAGCCATCATGCTGGCGAGGAACAGGACGGGGTAGAGAACAGGAGCAGGTACCTTATTGCCAAGTTTCAGCATGCAGCCTGCCGTGGCAAGTGCTCCCATTAGGACCTGGCCTTCACCGCCCACGTTCCAGAACTGCATCCGGAAGGCGGGAGTGACAGCAAGGCTGATACAAAGCAGAATGGCTGAGTTCTGAAGCAGCGTCCAGATCCTGCGCTTCGTACCGACAGCGCCTTGTACTACGGTGCTGAAAACGGACATGGGATCTTCCTTTGTCAGGATGATCGTCACAGCTGCGCAGACGAGGAGAGCGCAAAGAACAGCCAACAGACGGATCCCGGCCGAGGCATACCAGGGGGGATCCTTTCTCTTTACGATGTGAAACAGAGGTCTCTTATACTGCATCCGGAGCACCTCCTCCCAGTTTAGTCATAAGAAGACCGATATCCCTCTTGAGTGCGCCGCGTCCCTCTACGATGCCGCTGACCTTTCCGCCACACAGGACCAAGATCCGGTCGCTGAGCTCGATGAGGACATCCAGATCCTCACCGACATAGATGACGGCAACTCCTCTCTCTTTTTGTTTATTGATGAGATCATAGATCGTGTAACTGCTGTTGATGTCCAATCCGCGGACCGCGTAGGCAGTGAGCAGAACGGTGGGAGCGGTAGAGATCTCACGTCCCACAAGCACCTTCTGGATATTTCCTCCGCTCAGGGTGCGGACAGGGACCGCAAGTCCGGGAGTATCCACGGAGAGATCCGTTACAACTCGTTCCGCGAGGCGTCTCGGGTCTTTCCGGTTCACAAAAGCGCTCTTTCCCTTTCGATAGGAGCGAAGCATCATGTTGTCGGACAGATCCATATTTCCCACCAGTCCCATTCCGAGCCGATCCTCCGGGACGAAACTCAGGGTGATCCCCATGTTCGCGATGTCGAAGGGATCCTTTCCCACAAGTTCCTCTTTGGTGCCGCTGTCTTCTAGGTAGGTTATGGTGCCGCTCTGGACCGGTTGAAGACCGGCGATCGCTTCCAGAAGTTCTTTCTGACCGCAGCCACTGATACCGGCGATCCCCAGGATCTCACCGCTGTTAGCAATGAAAGATACGTCATCCAATTTGGTGACACCGTCCTCACCAATTACGGTGAGCCCACGGACTTCCAGACGAGGCTTAGGATCCACCGGATCCGAGTGCTGGATGTTGAGTTCCACAGGTCTTCCCATGAGAAGACTTGCCATCTCCTGGGCGTTGGTGTTTTTGGTCAGCATATCTCCTACAAACTTGCCTTTACGGAGGATCGCGACACGGTCGGATAGGACCTCGACCTCATGCATCTTGTGGGTGATGATGACGATCGCTTTGCCAGCGTCCCGCATGGAACGAAGGATGTTGAACAATTTATCGGTCTCTTGGGGTGTGAGTACCGCCGTTGGTTCATCCAAAATGAGAATATCCGCTCCGCGGTAGAGGACCTTAAGGATCTCTACCGTCTGTTTTTCTGACACGGACATGTCATAGATCTTCTGATCCAGATCGATGCGGAAGCCATACATCTTACAGATCTCGGAGATGTGCTGTTTTGCTTCTTTCATGTCCAGTTTGCCTTCTGCACCGAGGACGATATTCTCTGCAGCGGAAAAGACTTCCACCAACTTGAAGTGCTGGTGGATCATGCCGATGCCGTAGGAGAAGGCGTCCTTTGGAGAGCGGATCACGATCTCCTCGTCATTTAGATAAATGGTTCCTGCATCTGGAAAATAGATACCTGCCAGGATATTCATGAGTGTGGTCTTTCCACTTCCATTTTCACCCAGAAGAGCGAGGATCTCGCCCCGGTATACATCCAGCCAGATGTCGTCGTTTGCTTTTTTGCCTCCAAAGGATTTGGTGATCCCACGGAGTTTTATAGTCGGTTTCTGTTGGATCAAGTGATACCTCCGGAATCAGAGATGAGAGATGAAAAAAGGAAAAGCCAGGAAGCCCTTTGGGGACAGGGCTTCCCGACCGATATGGAATTATCCTACAAGGGTGATGCCGTCGATGAGCAGATAGAAGTATGGTGCGCTGCGGACTTCGCTCTCATGGAGGTAGCCGTCACTGCAGATCTCGGTATCCGGGGTGTAATCTGCGTCAAATTGGCAGTTTGCCATGTAACCGATGACATGACCTGCGTCATCAGTCGTGGCGGATGTGTTGGTGAAGGTATCCGGATCGAAGTAGGTCACAGTGAAAGAATCGGTGTCATAGACATGGATCTCACCGCTCTCGAGCTGTTTCCAAACTTCTTCCAATTTCTCTGCGGTCCCGGGTGCAGCCGCTGCCTCGTTGAGGTCTGTAAGGCGCACGGATCCGGTCGCCAGAGTGCCGCACCAGTCGGTGTCAAAAGGCTTTCCTGCTTTTACTGCCTGGACCATGTAAGTCATATAGGGGACCCAGTCGATGCGGGAGGAGATGAGGTAGGTGTTGGGGCAGGAATCGATGGTGCTTCCGTTGTAGGAGACATTGGGAACACCTGCTGTCTCACATGCTGTAGGAGCGCCGAGGGAGTCTGCGTGCTGGCTGATGAGTTTAGCGCCTCTGCCAATAAGCATCTGAGCAGCTTCCTTTTCCATAGTCTCTTCATACCACTCTCCAGTGAAGGTAACTTCCATGGTAGCAGTGGGGCAGACACTCCGCGCGCCGAGATAGAAGGAGGTGAATCCGGAGTAGACTTCCTCATAGGGCTTTGCTCCGACATAACCGATCTTGGCTTCTTCCGGAGCGAACTGTTCTTCTTCGATCATCTGATTGAGTTTCATTCCGGCTGCGACACCTGCCAGGTAACGACCATCGTAGATGGCTGCAAAGGCATTGTGGAAATTGGGAACGTTCTCTGTCCATGCGCGGTCGCCGGTGGCGGAGACGAACTGGACTTCCGGGAATTCTTTGGCAGCCTCGATCATGAATGGCTGGTGACCGAAACTGTCGGAAAAAATTAAAGAGCATCCAGCGTCCGCAAGCTCTTCTGCTGCGGTAAGACATGTGCTGTCTTCGCCGATGCCGATCTTCTGTATGTATTCTACGCCCTCTGCTTCGCATACTTCCTTTGCAGCGCGAATAAAGTTGGCGTCATAGGTGGATGTCTCGTCGTGGAGGAAGATGAAGCCGACCTTCAAGGTCTTTTCCTTCGTGGTGGATGGGTCGTTGGAGGAACCAGCAGGTTCATTGGACCCCTGGTTGCTGCTACCGCAGCTCGCGAGTCCAAAAAGAAGTACCATTGCCAATAACAGTGCGAGGAATTTTTTCATGAGCTTTTCCGTCCTTTTCTAATTTTCGTGAGTTTAACCGCTGCCGCGCGGTGCGAAGAAAATAAAAAAGAGAGACAGTAAACTGCCTCTTCCGGAACCACAAACCATGGTGCGGTACCCCAATATCCGCCCCAGGATCTGTGCCGGTAGTCCGATCATTTACGGCGATCGGGTAGAGACTTCGGAACCATATTTTCCGGGATATACCGAGCATATGCTGTTTTTTAGGAGCGGGAAGGTATCCAGTTTCCATCTCTATCCTACCCCAAGATTTTAGGTGGAATCAAGAAGAAGGATTGTGGAAGTTTCACATCGTTTTTTTGAAAATATTGTGAAGGTTGCACAAGAGAATTAGGAAAGAGAGAAAACGGTTATTAAGGTCTCTGCGATTGGTTCGTATAATGAAAATGTTGAAAAGTCAGACGGTGGATCGAAAAAAGATAGTGAAAAAGCGCTCGGTGGTTCCGAGCGCTTTCCACAAATAGGGCTAGAATGGACTTTAGTTTGTTAGGTCAATTTAGTGAAGCACCTAAAGCTCTGCACTGCTCCAATTCATCCTCACCTGGGGCGTCGTTGCAAATAACGCTGCTAGTAGCAAGGGTAATCCCTGCATCGTTGCAGGATTTCTCCCAATCGCGCATCCACTGACCATCTCCCCATCCATAAGAACCAAACAAAGCGACTTTCTTACCTGCGAGTTTATCCTTTACTGCTTCGAAGAAAGGCTCGAATTCTCCGTCCTCAAGGACCTCATCCCCCATAGCGGGGCAACCGAGCGCAAAGGCGTCAAATTCATCGACCCTCGATTTGTCAAAATCAGATACATTGAAAAGCTCTGCGTTAGCGCCTGCGCCTTCCGCTACTGCTTTTGCCATAGATTCCGTGTTACCTGTCATACTCCAATATACGACTGCTGTTTTACTCATGTTAAGTTCTCCTATGATTTTTATATAGCCACTGCCAACTTTTCCAAACTGCATCCAGCCAAGAAAGAACGGCAGTATGACTTCGTGCATTTTTTGTATTTTTCAAAGGTTCGCTGTGCTTCTTCCTCATCACCGTAGACTTTCCAAGCACATATACGTTTGTAGTTTCTGGCATGATTCTCGATAAAGCCTTGAACATCTTCCGGGGGATAACTAAGAAAAAGCCCGATCTCGTGGGGAAAATCTTCACGGTTTTGAAGCCGATCAATTAGCGAGCGAATACATTTAACGGGTTCCAGATCCTTGTATCCAGCATCGGAAAGGATCTTTTGAGCGAATGGGCAACGGAGGTCATGCGTCAGTTGTTTAAGACGGAAAAGATACAATAGGGCGCGGTCGATCCCAATCGAGAGAGGGATGATCATAAGCCCACGGGGGCTAAAGAGAAGATTAAGTTCCTGAAGATCGTGAAGGAGAGTCTCCCGATCTTCAAAGGGACATGAATAAAGGCTGCCTGTTTTAATTCCCGCCAAAGTAGGTGCGCAACATCGGACCAACAGCTCTGTGCTCATCGCTTCACCTCCGATTCAGGGTATCAGTTAGCCGCGGCTAACTGATATAGTTATACCGTTTCCTTGCTGACCTGTCAAGAGAATAGAAGCCCTTCAGGAGAAGAGTGTGCGCCTAACTTTATTGCTATGCATGGTTAAAGATATAAAAGAGGAGACTGAAGAAGTGGTTTCTTCAGTCTCCGAATTTTCTCTAATGTTCTCCCTTTTGAAGCAGGAAGAAGTATATTTCCGGCTATTTTTCAAGTCCTGCTTCATGCAGAGAGCGGGAACCGAGATAGAGGAGCAGCATCCCCGCACAGTTGATACCCTGAGCGACCCAGTTCATGGCTGCTTGAGTGAAGTCTCTGGAAGACAGATATCCCATGGACATGCTCAGGAAAAAGGAGAGGATAAAACACACCAGGGCTCCTCTTTTCTTGAGTTTCGAAGCATAGAATGCGAGGACAGCATCCATCGCTCCAAGCCCGATCACCATGATAAGTACTAGGACCATGGTGGGGAGGAAGGCGTTGAGCCTCTTGGAAACAGAACTCACAGTCAGGACAAGACCGAGTCCCAAAAACAGGAAGCCCAATGCCTGGTTGGAAAAGAACTGATTCGACATCCACTCAAGATCCCCGA
>JAFUBI010000062.1 GCA_017460285.1 Oscillospiraceae bacterium
AGTCCGGGAACTCCTCGTAGATATAGGACTCGCTTTCCAGTTCCCAGTGAAGAAGGTCCTTTGAGGAGTAAACCCTATAAAAGCCTCCCCCGAGGAACATGATCCATTTCTGCGTTTCCTCATGCCAGAAGACATTTGGATCTCTATAATCAAAGGCATCGGGAACATCCGGAGCACTCAACACAGGATTTCCCGAATATTTCTTCCATGTTCTGCCACAGTCTTCACTGTATGCTACGCACTGATGCTCAATAGGGTGCTGACCAGGGCGGTCAATATGTCCGGTATACAAGGCTACCATTCCTTCCCCGCCCTCGAACAGTCCGGAAGTGTTGTTGTAATCTACGACGATACTGCCGGAAAAGATCGTTCCATTCTCATCTGGAGCCAAGGCTATGGGAAGGTTCTCCCAATGAACAAGGTCCTTGCTAATAGCATGTCCCCAGTGCATCGGCCCCCAAAGAATATCGTTGGGATAGTATTGATAGAACAAATGGTACTCGTCCTTGTACCACACCAACCCGTTCGGATCATTGATCCAGCCTTTCGGTGCCGTAAAGTGATATTGCGGTCGATAGAGTTCTTTATATAACATAGACAGACTCCTTCTGTTTATTGTTAACATTCTCTGTTTCAAGTATACCGAACGAAGCAGCAATTAGGAAGTTCCGGCAAAGAAAAAAGCACTTGGAAATGGATGGACCACTTCCAAGTGCTTTCAATTATTGAGTGCAAACCATTTTCAGGCGTTCAGATTAATACATTCCGCCCATACCGCCTGCTGGCTGTGCTGGTTCCGGTTCCGGAATGTCAGCTACCAAGGACTCTGTGGTAAGAACCATAGATGCTACAGAAGCTGCATTTTGAAGAGCACTGCGGGATACCTTTGCAGGATCCACGATACCCATGCTGAGCATATCGCCATATTCACCGTTGCTGATGTTCAGACCGTAACCTGTCTTTCCGCTGCGACGGACCTCGTCGATGACGACAGAGCCCTCAAGACCAGCGTTGGAGCAGATCTGACGGATCGGAGACTCAAGAGCTTTCAGGATGATGCGGGCACCGGTCTTCTCGTCGCCATTAAGATCTTCAACGACCTTTTCAACTGCAGGAACTGCATTGAGGAATACAATGCCGCCGCCAGCTACGATACCCTCTTCCACAGCTGCCTTTGTTGCAGAGAGAGCATCCTCAAGACGCATCTTCTTCTCTTTCATCTCGACCTCTGTCGCGGCACCCACGCGGATGACTGCTACGCCACCGGCGAGTTTTGCCAAGCGCTCCTGGAGCTTCTCACGGTCGAAATCGGATGTGGTCTCTTCGATCTGTTTGCGGATCTGGGAAACACGAGCCTTGATCTCGTTTGCATCACCATGGCCGCCCATGATGATCGTGGTGTCCTTCTTGACCTGGACTTTGTCAGCGCGTCCGAGATCGGAAAGCTGTGTATCCTTCAGCGTCAAGCCGAGTTCCTCGCTGATGACCTTGCCTCCGGTAAGGACTGCAATGTCACGAAGCATCTCTTTGCGGCGATCGCCGTAACCCGGAGCTTTTGCTGCGCAGCACACGAATGTTCCACGGAGACGGTTGACGATGATGTTTGCAAGTGCGTCGCCCTCGACGTCCTCTGCGATGATCATGAGTTTTCTGCCGTTTTGTACGTCCTGCTCTAGACGAGGAAGGATCTCCTGAATGGTACTGTTCTTCTTGTCTGTGATGAGGATGACCGCGTCGTCCAAAACAGCTTCCATCTTGTCGGTATCTGTCACGAGATAGGGGCTGATGTAGCCGTTATTGAACTGCATGCCTTCTACGACTTCGGAATAAGTCTCAGCTGTCTTGCTCTCTTCGATGGTGATAACACCGTCTGCGGAAACCTTCTCCATCGCGTCTGCAATCAGATCACCGATGTGCTCATCCCCTGCAGAAATAGTAGCAACACGTGCGATGTCGTTGGAGCCAGTCACCTGCTTAGCAGATTCCTTGATGCTGTCGACTGCTGCGTCTACTGCGACCTGGATTCCTTTCTTGAGGACCATCGGATTTGCGCCGGCAGAAACGTTCTTCATTCCTTCACGGACGATCTCCTGTGCCAACAAAGTAGCGGTCGTTGTACCGTCGCCTGCTGCGTCATTTGTCTTTGTAGAAGCTTCCTTGATGAGCTGAGCGCCCATATTCTCAAAACGATCTTCTAACTCGATCTCTTTTGCGATCGTTACACCATCATTGGTTATCAGAGGGCTGCCGTATTTTTTGTCCAAAACGACGTTGCGACCTTTCGGTCCCAGTGTGATCTTAACTGTGTCAGCAAGCTTATCAATACCAGCCTGCAAGCTCTTACGAGCGTCCTCACCGTATTTCAAGTCTTTTGCCATGATTTCAATACCTCGATCTCTCTATTATTAAAGTACTTTTGCAAGAATATCATTCTGACGGACGATAACACATTTATCTTCGCCGAGTTTGACTTCTGTTCCAGCGTATTTGCCGATAATGACCTTATCGCCAACTGCAACTTCCATCTTTACTTCATTTCCATCGACTACTCCGCCGGGGCCAACTGCGATAACTTCTGCGACCTGCGGCTTCTCCGCTGCAGATTCGGTCAAAACGATTCCACTCTTGGTAACTGTTTCTGCTTCGGTCATCTTCAGAACGACACGATCAAACAATGGTTTCAGTTCCATACTTATATAATCTCCTTACAAGTTTATTTGCAATAATTTGGCACTCATCGTTCCTGAGTGCTAAATATATTCTACATGCTTTTCCGAAAAATGCAACCCTTTTTAAAGATTCTCTCATGATTTTTTTGTGAAAACCGATTTTTGGATTACTGGCAGCAGATACTTTAGTAACACAGCTGTGATCGATCCGCATACGATCCCTCCGAGGATCAATGCAGGTGTGAATGCCAACACCGCTCGGTTTCGTATCATGAAGAACTCCACAACCAATTGCGCCAGATTATGAGATACCGCACCGCACACGCTTCTCATTCCCAAGGACATCTTCGTTCTAGAGCAAAGCCAAAGGATGAGGACAGAAAAGATCCCACCGCTCAGGCTGAGGACCCCTGCCACGAATCCTCTTGTCAGGAAAGCAAATCCTCCCTTGAGAGCAGCGACAAGAAAAGCCGCCCCAGGATTGACAGAATATAGACAAAACATAGTCACGATGTTTGAAAGTCCCAGTTTGATCCCAGGTGCGATCGGTATGACAGCCGGGATCGTAGTCTCCAGGTAAGACAAAGCGATAGCTAGTGCAAACAGCAATGCGATCCTGGTTATCTCCTGCGCACTCCACTTTCTACTCACCATCCAACACCTCCAGTGTCCATCCTTCTGCGATGCTGCCCTCTTTTAATGTCTCTGCCAAAAAAGAGGAACACAGGATCTGCTGATCTTTCGTGAGGATAACGGCTTCGATCTCTCCTCGTATTATCGCTTCTTTCGTCGCTTCCAAACCTTTAACAAAATATGCTGTGGATAAAAGATCCGCTTCTGTAGGGTCATCAGCGATGACCGAAAGAGATACCATTTCCCCGCTTACGCACTTTCCCGTCTTCGGATCAAGAATATGACAATAAGTGACACCGTCTTCCACGAAATAGCGCTCATAGGACCCTGTTGTGGATACGACACAATCTTCCAACAGAAAGACGCAGATCGGGTCGATCGCATCTTTAGAAGGTCTTCGTATACCGACCGAGAATTTCCTGTTTCCATAGAGAAGCACGTTGCCACCGGCAGAAAGGACTGCGCTGTTCACAGAACTGTTTTTCAGCACCTCCTTCATCTGTGCTAAAACATATCCCTTTGCGATACCGCCAAGGTCGATGATCTGTCCCGGCTTACGGGTCAAATACCATTTGCCTCCTTTTTCCGTGAGTTTCAATTTGGAGGCGTCCACGTGAGAAAGAGCGCTCTGCAATTCCTCCTCTTCCGGTACACTTGGATGATCCGTACTAAATCCCCACAGTACACTGACGGTTCCGATCGTAGGATCAAAACAACCGTCTGTCTCATAAAAACCGGTGATCGACGCTGTCAGAACTTCATAAAGATCCGAACTGACCTCGATCTTTTCTTCAGAGGATGACGTGTTTACAGAGTACAGTTCGGAAGCGGAAGAATAGCAGTCAAACACTTCCTCCCCGCGAGATACGACTTCTTCAAGCATTTTAAAAGTCTCTTCCCCGTCCGGACCGTATAAAGTGTAACTGTAGAACGTATCCATATGCCAGGTCGTGTTGGCATAGGTCTCTTCGCTTTTCTCTGTTTTTCCGCACGATGTAAGGAGGATGATGGCAGCGAGCAATAGTGATGCTTCTTTTCTCGTATTTTTCATGGCATTTCCCCCTTTTCCACATCATGCATGCATTGTACCACATGTTCATATTCCGTTCACAAAATTGACAATACTACCCATTTTGTCTATAATGGCGAGGCATCGCGAGAAAAAAGGAGAATTCATGAGAAAACTACTATCAATCCTTCTCGTCCTGATCGCGATCTTTGCTCTCACGGCATGTGACGCTTCAGCAGCGATCAAAGATGGGACGTATCGTGCAGAATTTGACACGTTTGACACTTACGGATACAAGGACTTCGTTGAGATCAAGTTCGAAAACGGAACCGTAACGGAGGTAACGATGGATGCAATGAGTGAAGAAGATGGTTCCTTAAAGAGTGAATCCAACGAATACCGCGAATCCATGGAAGGCATCTCCGGAACATATCCGGCGAAATACTATCAGGATCTGATCAATCAGTACATCGAGTCAGGTGACAGTTCAGGCGTTCTGGTAGTAGCGGGTGCGACTTCCACATCAAACAGCATACTCAAACTGCTTACAGCTTTGGAAACCGAACTGAAGGCAGGGACTTATCAGGGTACAGTATTGGTACCGCGCGATTAGCAAATTGAGGGCAGGCAGCAGAGCCTGTCTTCTTTTTTTGCTCAATAACCGAGGTGGGATTGCCGCTTTCCTTCGTGTATAATATCGTTGTATTTCATTTGGGAGTTGGATCATGTCATTTAGCAGTTTCGTTTTTCTGATACGTTTCCTTCCGGTCGCGCTGGTTTTGTATTATCTCTTCCCCCACAAGGGAAGAAATGCGCTGCTCGTCCTGTTGAGTCTTTTCTTCTACACATGGGGTGATCCCAAATCCCTCCCTGCGCTCCTATTGATCGCAGCAGTGGGTTATGGGGCTTCATTGTATGTTTCGAAGGACAGAAAAGGAAGAAAAGCAGTATTCCTCTGCGGTCTTCTGCTGATCCTCGGCAGCCTTGGATTCTACAAATACCTAGGATTCTTCGTATCCATTTTAAACAGCATGATCCTTGAACATTTTGGTGTCGGGATCACCGTTCGTTCCTTCGCTGCCCCGTTGGGGATCAGTTTCTTCGCATTTACGACATCAGGTTATCTGATCGATGTCTATAAAGGGGATACGGAAGTCTGCAAAAATCCGATCGACTACCTCCTGTTCATCGCGTTCTTTCCGAAACTTCTCATGGGACCGATCGTACGCTACCAGGACATATCTGATCAGATCCAAAATCGAGTCATCTATGTCTCTCAATTGGAAAATGGGGCTTTCCGTTTCGTGAAAGGGCTTGCGAAAAAAGTGCTTCTAGCAGACACGATCGCCGTTCTGTGGAACGAAGTCAGTACCTTGGGATATTCGGAGGTATCCACTCCGTTCGCGTGGCTTGGAGTCCTCGCCTACTCCTTCCAGTTGTATTACGACTTTTCCGGATATTCGGATATGGCGATCGGTTTGGGAAATCTATTTGGATTTCGGATTCCTGAAAACTTTCGTTTTCCTTACAGCAGCATCAGCGCAACGGAATTCTGGCGCAGATGGCACATTACAATGGGAAGTTGGTTCAAACAATATGTATACTTCCCTCTCGGCGGGTCAAGGTGCAGCAAAAAGCGCATGATGTTCAACACTTTCGCTGTATGGGCGCTCACGGGTCTCTGGCACGGTGCGGCATGGAACTTCATTCTGTGGGGAATCTTCTATTTCATCCTTCTCATGTTGGAAAAGAACTTTTATCTGGAGTTTCTTAATAAGCATCGATTAATAGGTCATATCTACACGATCTTCATCACCCTGATTGGGTGGTCGATCTTTGCTGTCAGCGATTTCCCATCCCTCTTCTCCCTTCTTCAAAAGATGTTCTCTTTCTCCGGTGGGATCAGGTGTTTGTACAGTTTGAGGAATTATTTCGTTCTTCTCCTCCTGTGCGCGGTCTTCTGCACAGAAACGTGTGAGGTCCTTGTGGAAAAACTTCAGAAGAAGACTTGGTTCCGACTGGCTGCCACCGTAATTCTTCTAGTGCTTTCCATTGCCTATATGACCGATGCCACTTATCAGCCTTTCCTTTATGCGCAATTTTAAGAGGTAGTGAACATGATCAAACGCATTCCGACTTTTGTAGTTTTGTTTCTGTGCCTGTTTGCCATGATGATCCTTTCTATCGTCCTCCCCAAACAGACATACAGTGAAAACGAGAATAAATACCTCGCTTCACTTCCGGACTTCTCTCTCCGTTCTTTTGGGAACAGTTCTTTTGAGACAAAATACTCCACTTACCTATCGGACCAACTGCCTGGACGCGGGACATGGATCAGCGCAAAATCTGTTGCTGAGACCTTTTTGCTTAAGACGGAGAATAACGGGATCGCTTATGGAAAAGATGGCTATATGTTCCCCAAATTTCAGTCCTATGATGAAGATACTTACCGAGACAATCTCGAGTCGATCCATGACTTGACACAGGTAGCATCCTCTCCTGTACGGCTTCTTGTCGTCCCTTCTGCCTATACGGTCCTGACGGATTATGTCCCTGATTCCCTGCCTTGCATCGACGAAAAGGCTGCCCTTGCGGATGGGATTTCTGTGTTGAATGGAGTTCAGATCGTTGACACATGGTCTGCTCTGCAAGATGCCCAGCACGACTATATCTACTACCGAACTGACCACCATTGGACCACCTATGGAGCATATCTTGCTTATCTGGAATATTGCGAGGAAGCCGATCTGGAACCTGTCAAAGTGGATTTCAGTACTGCAGGAACAGCTACAGGCTTTTTAGGGACCAGTTACTCCAAATGCAAACGTGTCAGAACAATCGCCGATACGATCTCCTATTTCCCCTTCGATGCGACACTTACCTTCGACGGCAAGACCTATCCAAGCATATACGATTTCACGAAGCTGACAACAAGAGACAAGTACGCGATGTTCCTTTACGGAAACCACGCGGAGAGCGTCGTAGAAAGCGGTGACGGAAACGGAAAACGTGGTTCTCTTCTCATAATCAAGGATTCCTATGCAGACAGCGTTATCCCCTTCCTCTCCAACAACTACGCGACCATCACCTGTATCGATCCACGCTACTATCTTGGTAGTATCCAGGAACTGGCGAAAGGTGATTATGACGACATCCTGCTTCTGCTTGGATTCGAGAACCTGTCCAGCGAAGGAACATGGGTCAAATTAAGTTTCTGAAAAAACACTTACAGAACAACGAGGGCGTGCCGGTTTGGCACGCCCTCGCATCGTTTAGATCTTATTTTTCAGCCGGCTCCCATTTGCAGCGAACAGGAGAAACGATCTTTCCCTCTTTTTTCAACTCTGCAAATACCTTATCCACGACTTTGCGCTCCAGTCCGGTCAACTCCGCGACCTTCCCGGCATTCAGCGGCACTCCCGCTTCTTTCATAGCTTTCAATACGACTTCCTGCAGTTCCATTTTTTATCCTCCAAATGAATTGCTGTATGTTTCACGGTTGACCCGTCATTTAACAAGAATTAGTTTTTTCCTCAACACAGACAGTTTTGTGTCCAAAGGTCCGCTGTACGGTTCTCCATCCAGACACCAACTGGGATCCTCATCAAACTCACAGTAAGCTTCCGAGAAATCAAAAAACTCCGTGTGTGTCCCGTTCAGCGTGTTCGTAGAAAGGTCGTTAAGAAGATCACCAAACTCAATCAGGTCCTTAGGAGCACGTATCATAAGAACTTCAAATTTCCCGTCATCCAGCTTGACCATATTGTCATCAAGGCTGATCAGATTGCCACCAAGTGATATCGTGCTGAGACATCCGCCGTAGATATAATCCCCTTCATGGATCTTAGACCCGACATGAAACTTACAATGCACCGGACGAAGTTTCGTGATGTCCATAGCTCCGTCCATGATATATGCAAGATATCCAAAAATGTTCTTGGCGTCCTGTTTTGTCGTGTTCACGCCGTTCGCAAAAGATCCGAACGCAGCATGGAAAGCAAAATAGCGTTCATTCAGCGCGCATATATCTGTGGGCGTCTCCTTACCGACGGCGGCCTGCAGAGCAGATTTCGAGATATCCGACGATATGCCCTGAGTCGTTGCGAAGTCGTTGGTGCTTCCGCAAGGAATGAAAGCAACCGGAATGTCCAGGTCTGCCTGCATCATCCCATTGATGACTTCATTCAGAGTTCCGTCGCCGCCCATACCAACTATGCGGTCATAGCCAGATCCGAACTCTTTTACATACTCTGTAGCCTCATTTCGCCCGCCAGTAACGAATGTTGTCACGTGCCAACCGTTCTCTAAAAGGATCCGGCAGACTTTTGCAAGGTTTCTTTCGCTAGTCTTTCTCCCAGCAGCGGGATTCACGACCAGCATCAGTTTCTTGTAGCCCATGAGCATCTCCTCTAATCAACGAAACAAACTGAAAATGTGGTAGCAGAACCACCCAGTGGGGATCGCAAACAACAGGCTGTCTGCACGATCCATCATTCCACCGTGACCCGGGATGATCTTACTGTAGTCCTTCAGACCCGCCGCTCTTTTGATGAGAGAAGCAGCGAGATCTCCAAACTGTCCCATGGTCGAAGCGATCAATGCAGTCACCATCGCTTCAGCCAAGCTAACTGCCATGCTACCTTTGAGCAGATACCAAGCAGCCACACCGCCGAGTAAAGAGAAAAGAGCTCCGCAGATCGATCCCTCGATCGTTTTATTGGGGCTAACTTTTGGACAAAGCTTATGTTTTCCCAGAAGTTTCCCGCCAAATAATGCGAAAGAGTCGCACAACCATGTTCCAAACGCTGCCGTTGCCACAGGAAGCTGCCAATCCTTCTGGAGAAGTATCCATGTGATGAAAGCGTACAGCAGAAGAGGATAATTCAGGACAAACAAGGTCCCGATAGCACTTTTGGCTTCATTTCGAACGATGCAGATGCACAATGTCAACAGGACGATGAACCCATACAAGGAGATCAGCAAAGGTGCCTGCGCTTCAAAAAGACAGAAGAGCATATGAAGAACGACATAAGCCACAAGTGGTATCGTCTCCAACTTAATTCTCATCCTGCGAAGCGCATTCCACATCTCAATGATCGAAAGTATGGCACAGAACGCGATCAGCAGAACTCTGGTGATCGGTGATACAAAAACACAGACACCGAGAATCGCGAACATCACGATAGCAGATAATACACGAGTCTTCATGTTGTTATTTATCTCCTTTTTCCTTGAAGACCTCTTTGTTGTCCACGACATAGATCGCGCCGGATGCTGCAGTTAGCGCAGCGATGATCCAGCAGCAGATGTTGCTGACCATGGGGAGCCAGGAATAATCCGGGTTGATCGCACGAAGAGTTAGGATCACTGCGATGGAAACCATCTGGAACATCGTCTTTGCCTTTCCGTAAATATTCGCAGCGATCACCTTTCCTTCTGTGACGGCTGCCATACGGACACCGCTGACGACGAACTCTCTTGCGAGGACCAGGATCACAGCGATCGGATGAGCATAGCCCATCGCAACGAAATAAACAAGTACAGTGCACACAAGAGCTTTATCCGCCAAGGGATCCAGGAACTTGCCAAGAACCGTAACGAGGTTCTGACTCCTTGCGATCCGTCCGTCAAGCCAGTCCGTGATGGAAGCGGCGACAAAGATAGCGAACGCTCCCCATAATGCCAATTTGGAATTGCCGGCAAAGCAAAGCATCAATACGGGCAAAGAACACAAACGCGCAACTGTTAATTTATTCGGTAGATTCATTAGATTATTCCTTCTTTCACTAAGTATTTATCTTCAAGCACAGATTTCAGATGTTTCTAGAGAAAACGCAATTTCTTGCCAAACTTCTCTATATCCAATATACTGCATTCGATGTAGTAATTCATGAACATTTATGATTTTGATGGCACGATACACCGCGGCGACTCCAGTTTCGCCTTCTATCGGTATTGCCTGCTCCACAGACCTTATATCATCCTTCTTCTGCCTGCGCAACTGTTCGGCGTGGTCCTGTACCTGCTGAAGCGCATCGATCTTACAAAAATGAAAGAATTCCTTTATCTGTATTATAGATGGATCGACGCAGAGAAGATGGCTAAGCAATTTTGGGATCAGGACATTCCAAAAAACATCTATACATGGTTCGAGGAGTATCCCTGTGACAACAAGGTGCTCGTGTCCGCATCTCCGGAATTTTTTCTGCAGACTGCCTGCGAAAAACTTGGGATAGGAACTCTGATTGCTTCCAAAATCGACCCCAAAACGGGAAAAGCACTAGGTCCCAACTGTTCCGGTCAAGAGAAGAAGCGGCAGTTCCTTGAACAATTTCCTGATGCTGAACCGGAGAACAGTTTTTTTGATAAGAGCAAAGACCTGTATGTAAGCAACCTCGCAAAACACCGGTACAAGATCGTTCGAGGGATCCCGCACGAACAAAACTAATTATATCGTAATACACTTTAAATTACAAAAGCACGTGGACTGCTCCAAAATGTCAGTCCACGTTTATTAGTCTTCAGAATATTCTTCCAAATATTCGTCGATGTATTTTGATAGATCCTTTCGAACTTCGTCCAGTTCGGTACACAGTTCTGTGAGGAGCTCCGCATTGGAAACGTTCTCCGGATCTGCGATCGAATTCTGCAGATCTTTTTCCTTTTGTTCCAATTCGCTGATCGTTTTCTCAAGAAAGCTCTTGCGCTGACGATACTCAGCTTTTTGCCGTCTCAGATCTTTTGCGTTTATATTGTCCGTCTTTTTCTTCTGAATATCCGGCTGTGTCTCCGCAGCATTTCTTTTCGCCAGTGCCGTGTTTCGAAAAGAGGAATAATCCTCATACAAAGTGCCTTTTCCCTCCTCAATGGCAAGGACCTTGCACCCAAGCTGTTCGATCAGCCAGCGGTCATGGGAAACGATCAGAAGTGTTCCGGCATACTTGTCCAGAGCTTCGAACAGGATCTGCTTTGTAAAGATGTCCAAATGGTTCGTAGGCTCATCCAAGATCAGAAAATTCGGATGTTCCAACGAGAGCCTTGCCATATTGAGCCTTGCAAGTTCCCCTCCGGACAGCCCTTTGGCTTCGGTGAAGACCTCCTCATTTCGAAATCCGACCAAGGCCAGCAGTTTTCTTATCTGGAGCTGATCCAGCTGAGGATATCGATCCCAGATATACATCAACGGACTGCTGTTTTCCACATGGAAAACATTCTGCTCCTGGACACCGATCTTAACTCCTCCGCCTATCACAGCTCTTCCCTGCATCGGGCGCTGCTCTCCAAGGATCGTCTTGAGAAGCGTTGTTTTCCCGCATCCATTGTTTCCAACTACAGCAAGCCGGTCTCCCCGCTCCAACAAAAGATTCAGTCCGGAACAGAGAAGCCTTCCACTCACCCCGATCCCAAGATTCTCGAGAGACAGGACGTCTTTGTAAGGATCGCTGTCCGGAATGATCTCAAACTTGAGATCCGTGTGTTTACTGTCCTCCGGAGCCGTAAGATCTAAGCGTTCAAGCATCTTCAAGCGGCTCTTAGCCATATTGCGGGTGGATGCTCTCGCCATGTTTCTCTCAGCAAATTCCTGGAACTTTTCTGCTTTCTCCATGGTTTGCTCATAGTGCTTCTGCTCTATGGCTTCTTCCTGCTCTTTGCGGACCAGATATTCGGAGAACCCACAGTTATAGGTTTTTGTCTTCCCGTTTTGAAGTTGTATCGTCTTGCTGCAGACAGCATCTAAAAAATGCTGGTCGTGAGAGACGACGAGAACGGCACCGCGATAAGATTTTAGGTATCCTTCCAACCAATCCAGTGTGTTGAGATCCAAATGGTTCGTTGGCTCATCCAACAGCAGGATATCCGGACTCTGAAGCAGCAGTTTCGCCAATGAAAGCCTTGTTTTCTCGCCGCCGGACAAAACTGCGACATGTTTCTCCCAGGTATCCTCTGGGAACCCCATACCAAGGAGCAGTTTTCGTATCTGGTAATTCAGATGATAGCCATCTATCGCTTCATATCTTTCACTGACCCGCCTGTATTCATCGAGCAATTCGGGCTTATCCCCCATTGCCTGCTCCAAAACTTTCATGCGGTTTAATAGTTCATCCGCATTATTGGCTTTCTCCATCTCCTCTTTAACAGAGTGAGAAGCGACCAGACCGTTGTTTTGTTTCAGGTAGCCTAGGATCGCCCCTTCCTTGATGGAGATCGAACCTGCATCCGCATAGAGTGTTCCTGTAAGTACGCCAAAAAGTGTGGTCTTGCCACAGCCATTGTAGCCGACAAGTCCCACACGATCTGTTTCTTCGATTTGAAACGACACATCCTGGAGCACTTGATTCGCTCCATAGGAAAATGCCAGATTTTCTACCGACAGTACCATTTACCAATAATAAGGATCAATGGATCGCTGCGTCCAGCCAGGCGATCGTGTCCTTATAAAACTCCTTCCGGTTCACTTCATTATGAGGTTCGTGTCTCATTCCGGGGATCAATCTGCACTCCGCTTTCGTGCATCCGGCTTCTTTCATGCGTTCATAGACCGTCTGTACGCCTTTTCCGTAGTCACCGACAGGATCCTCATCTCCGGAAACCAGGAGATACGGCAGATCCTTGTTCAGTTTAGAAGCCCATCCTTTTTCAGAGACAGCGCCAAGAACTGACATCAGATCCCGATATCCGGAAAGCGTGAACAAGTACATGCAGAACGGATCATGCAGATACTCATCGAACTTCACCGGATCTTTCGTGACCCATTCGTACCCCGTTTTGGCCTCGGGGATCTTCGATGTGTAAGACCCAAAAGCCATCTTGGTGAGGAAAGGACTCCTGTGATGTTCACCCTTGAACTTGGATATCAGGTCGATCAGTTTCAGAGCGACCCCACTTGCGGGGTTGGGTCCGCCTGTTCCGGAAAAGACATAAGCGGCAACACCGTCCGAATAAGTCGAAGCATATAGCCTTGCAAGGAAAGATCCCATGGAATGACCGTATAAAACAAGCGGAAGTCCCGGATATTGTTCCTTGATCCAATTGGATACGTTTCTCAAGTCCTTGACCATATAAAGATATCCGTCTTTATCCGCCATAAAGCCCAACTCATCCTTATTGGATGCGGTCTCACCGTGTCCGAGATGGTCATTTCCGCAGACAACATAGCCTGCTTCTACCAACGCGTTCGCCAACTCATCGTAACGAAGCACATATTCACACATACCATGTGAGATCTGAACGATCCCCTTCGGCGCTTTTTCACCATCTTTCCATAAGACAAGATGAAGTTTTTTGTCTGCATAAGTCGAGTCAAACAAAGACTCTTCACGAACGACTGCCATAATATCCTCCCATTAACCCACTGATCACCGATTCTTTCTGCCCAAATTATATCGAAAACAGGAATACAGCACAACACAGGATTCTTTGGTCCGAAGCCAATAATGTGCTATTATTGCCTCAAAGAAGAAAACGATTGAGGTCACAACATGAGCAAGTATTCTATCGGTCTCGATATCGGCACAACATCTGTCAGCATCGCCGTATTGAACAACGCGACCGGAGAAACTGTTTATACTTCATCCAAGAATCATGGCGCCTTTCTTCCTACAGAGGAGAGCTACTTTCGGGAGCAGGATACAGAGCGGTTATATGAAGTCGCTGTCGCTCTTCTCAACGACGCTCTTGGCAGGTTCTTTCCCATTGGCTCGATCGGACTTACA
>JAFUBI010000063.1 GCA_017460285.1 Oscillospiraceae bacterium
CAGCTGCTTCAACAACAGGGACAGCACGAACAGCTATGCAAGGATCATGTCTTCCTTTGATTACGATTTCGGTCTCCTCCATTTTTGAGAGTGAGACTGTTTTTTGTGGAATTGAGATTGATGCAGTAGGTTTGAAGGCTACTGGTATCAATATGGGCATTCCATTGCTGATTCCTCCCTGTATTCCTCCGGAGTTGTTCGTCTCGGTCTCGATCTTTCCGTTTCTAATGCAGAAAGGATCGTTGTGTATGGAGCCATTCTGATAGGCAGCGGAAAAGCCGGATCCAAACGAGACCCCCTTTACACCAGGTATCCCAAAAAGGACCTTGGCCAGTTGACTCTCTAAACCGTCAAAAATGGGATCACCTAATCCGCCGGGAAAAGATATAACGCATGCTTCAACAATACCCCCCACGGAATCACCATTCTGTGATGCTTGCCTTATCTCTTCCTTCATAGCATATAAAGAATCATCGTCAAGAACGGGAAGTGCCTTTTTAGCAAGTGAAGTTAGGAGATCTTCCGAGGGATGAAGAGGAAACGGTAGATCTGTTACTGTACCAACAGAGAATAAGTGCGCACCAATTGAGATCCCTCTGTTTTGAAGGAGTTGTTTGGCGATACCACCTGCGATACATAGGGGAGCAGTGAGTCTGCCGGAAAAATGTCCGCCTCCCCGAAGGTCGACTGCCTCACCGTAACGAAGTTTTGCTGTGTAGTCTGCGTGTGAAGGACGCGGTTTGTCTGCAACAGAGGAATAGTCGGAGGAGTGCTGATCCGAATTGCGGATAAGTGCTGTCAGTGGGTATCCTGTCAAAACACATCCATTGATCCCGGAAACGAATTCAGGAATGTCGCTCTCCTTTCGCGAGGTCGTGATATCAGAGCGTCCAGGAGCTCTTCTTCCCATAAACTCATTAAGTTCCTGAAGATCAATTATTTCTCCAGACGGTAAGCCTTGTACCGTCACTCCAACGGATGAGCCGTGAGACTCACCGAATATGTTTACACGTAAATGATTGCCGAATTCAGATGACATCGAATTTTCCTCCTAGTGCAGCAAGATCATCAAAAAAAGTTGGGAAAGATTTTTGGATCGCCTCTGCTCCTTGGATAAGGATGGGAGAAGAGGACAAGCAGGAAGCAATGGTAGCTGCCATTACGATTCTGTGGTCATTTTGGGAATCTACTGTGCCTCCGGATAGTTTTCCGTTACCATATACAGCTAACGTGGTCTTATCTGAGAAGGAATGACCGCCGACATTGTTTAACATGTTTTCGACGGAGAGAATGCGGTCGCTTTCTTTTAAACGAAGCCTCTGCGCATTATAGAAAGCGGTCTCTCCTGTACTGTTTGCAGCTAAGATGGCAAGAACTGGCATTAGATCTGGTATTGGATCGATATCGATACGGGTTGCATTCGTCGGACTCGAGGTCACGGTAACATAGGATCGTTCCGCTGTCACATGTGCACCAAAGGATCGCAGGATCGATATTATGGATCGATCTCCTTGGAGAGAATCAAGATCAAGGTTGCTCACGCTGATCCGATTGTTCTTTCCAACCGCTCCTGCTACTAAAAATGCTGCAGCGTTTGACCAGTCACCGCCAACCGTGATCGATCCTGGAGAACGATATCTCTGACCTCTTTTGATCGAATAGCGACCGCTGTTGCATTGGATCTCAATGCCAAATCTTTGCATCACCTGTATAGTGATATCAATATATGCAGCAGAGTGAAGTTCAGTGCGAAGAACGACTTCAGAATCTTCATGTAGAAGTGGAAGTGCCAGAAGTAGACCTGTCAAATATTGGGAGCTGACATCCCCTGGAATGGAAAAAACACCTCCGCGCAGTGCGCCGCATAAAGAAAAGGGGAGATGTTTGTCCGAACAAGTCACGCCGTGTTCTTGTAGACTGTCTAATAATTCAGCAATCGGTCGTTCCGGCAATCTACCGCTTCCTGCGAAAGAAGGACCGAGGGATACAGCAGCTGCGACCGGGAGCAAAAAACGAAAAGTAGAGCCGCTTTCTTTGCAATCCAGGAGAGGAGAGTCGATGGATGTTGTTACAGGTGAGACGTAGAAGTGATTAGGTGCATACTGGATCGTTGCACCAAGAGCTGTCAGACAGGATACGGTCGCAGCAATATCATCCGGGACTCCTTGCACAGACGAATAAGCGCTTCCAGGAACTACAATGTCGGTGTCTCCATCAGAGAATGCAGAACAGATTAGGATTCGATGCAACTCTGATTTTGATGGAATGGCGCAGACCTCACCAATTAGCTCGGAAGGATAGATTTTTACGGTCATGAAATGCCTGCCTCATAAATAGTTGATAACACATCGAAATCGATCGAGCGGATAACACAATGTCCGATCTTCTCTGGAATGATAACGGATATCTCGTTTCCCTGAGACTTTTTATCCATACGAGATGCCAGGAGAAGTTCTTCTGGGGAGTATTCAGTAGAAGTAGGTAATCCAAATGAAGATAGGACGCTGAGGATATCATCGGATATAGGAGTGGAAGAGAAACCGAGTCGATCACTAGCGCGAGCGATAATGGAAGTGCCGATGGCTACTGCATGACCGTGAGGCACTGTATATTGAGAACATCGTTCAATGGCATGTGCCGCAGTATGTCCAAGATTGAGAAGTTTTCGCTCACCTTGTTCTGTTTCATCCCGTTCTACGACTCCTGCCTTGTATTCGACACACATCGATATGATCTTTGGAAGATTTTCTATGTCAAAATTGCAGCAAAGATCAAATAACTCCCCACCGCATAGGATCCCGGTCTTCACAACTTCGGCCATTCCGTCTTTAAAGTATTTTTGAGGAAGGGTGGATAAGGTATTTGTGTCACATAGGACAAGAGAAGGTTGGTGAAAAACGCCGACAAGGTTTTTGCCTTGACAGAGGTCAACGGCACATTTCCCTCCAACAGATGAATCAACCATTGCTAAAACGGTGGTCGGAATCTGCACAAAAGGTATACCACGCATATAGGTTCCTGCAGCGAATCCTGCCATATCCCCGCAGACGCCGCCTCCTAAGGCGAGTATATAGTCGGAGCGAGTGCAATGGTTCTCAGACAGCATATTAAGAATAGACTCATAGGTTGATAAGTTTTTGTTTCCCTCACCAGCAGGAAATACAAAGAACCTCGCATCTATTCCGGAATCCTTTAGTGACTCTAGTACTGTATTCAAATAATGGTCTTTAACGTTCGAATCCGTTATAACAAATGCTTTTCTCTCTTGGAACATGGCAGATAAGTATTTACCAGTATTGACCAAAAGATCTTTCCCTATGATGACATCATATCCTTCTCTAACGGAGACATGGATCGTATCTTCAACAATCATGATCACATTCCTCCGGCTTTTTCTTTCATCTCTCTTCCTTCCTGGAGAAGTGAGCGTAGAAGTTCAGGATCCTTATGTTTTAATGCACCTTGGAATTTCTTTAGATTCTCAATTAGAAGATCAACTTGAGCCAGGAGGTAGTCATCGTTGTCTAAAAACAGCTCTGTCCACATGTTTTCGTCCAATTTTGCTACACGTGTCATGTCCCGGAAGCTGCCTGCAGAGAAACCAAACTGTTGTTGGGATTCAGGGCTCCTTATATATGCACTGGATGTTACATGCGCCAATTGGGAAGTATAAGCAATAATGCGATCATGTTCTTCAGGGGAACAGAAAGTAAGTTTAGAAAAGCCGATGCTGTAAAAGAAATCTCTTAGTTTTTCCAATAATGGCAGGTCCGTAGAATCATCAGGAGTCAAAATCATAGAAGCGCCTTCGTATAAGTGGGCGGAAGAATTCGTAAAGCCAGCAACTTCCTTGCCTGCCATCGGATGTCCTCCTATGTAACGAAATCCGTGTTGCTTTGCGAGGGGAGCGATTGCGTTTACGACAATGCGCTTTACACCGCACAAATCTACTATAACTGTTTCTTTCGACAATAGATTTGCATGGTTTTCAACCCAGGAAATAGCTGCGCCTGGACGGATTGCAATGAGGATAAGATCGCATGTTTGTATTTTTTCATCTTCAAGAACGCCATCAATTGCACCATACATTTGGGCAATTGAAATGACTTCAGAGTTCAGATCGAAACCTAGGACTTTGTGATCCGTTTTTGCTTTTATACTTTTTGCCATTGATCCGCCGATCAGACCAAGACCGATAATTCCTATAGTCATTCTTGAATCCTCAATCAAATTGCATTGGTGGGAGGGAGGCAGTGAAGTTATGCAGTGAGATCAGGTTTTTTGCAAGGATATCAAACTTGTCAGGTCTTAACGACTGTGCGCCATCACTCAACGCATGTTGGGGATCGTTGTGAACTTCAATGAGAAGCCCATCGCATCCTGCAGTTACAGCGGCCATTGCCATAGAAGGTACAAGTGCATATCGACCTGTAGCGTGGCTCGGATCTATAACTATGGGCAGGTGGGTAAGCTTTTTTAGCACGGGAATCGCGCAAATGTCCATCGTGTTTCTTGTATATGTTTCAAAAGTTCTGATACCACGCTCACATAGAATAACATTCGGGTTGCCTTCGCTCATAATGTACTCGGCACTCATGAGCCACTCTTCATAAGTTGAAGACATACCACGTTTTAGCAACACAGGTTTTTCCTGTCTGCCAACGGCTTTCAAAAGATCGTAGTTTTGCATGTTTCTTGTGCCGATTTGAATAACATCAACGTCATCGAATAAAGGAAGCTGGCTGATGTCCATTAATTCCGTCACGATAGGAAGCCCGGTCTCCTGTTTGGCGACTTTTAGATACTCCAAAGCTTGTTTACCAAGTCCCTGGAAAGAGTAGGGAGATGTTCTAGGTTTAAATGCACCGCCGCGAATCATGGTAACGCCACTGGCTTTAACAGCTTTTGCGATTCCTACCATCTGCTCTTCAGATTCTACAGAGCAAGGACCTGCAATCAGTGTAAGATTGCCACCTCCAACCGTAGTGTTGCCAATGGGAATTACGGTATCTTCTGGATGGAATTTTCTATTTGCTTCTTTATAGGGCTCTGCAACGCGTTTGACATCTTCAACAATGTCGAGCGCTGAAATAAGACCGATATCGAGTGCCGAAGTGTCACCAACAAGGCCAAATACCGTTTGATTTTCACCAATTGAGCGATGAATGGTGATTCCTTTGCCTTCCAACCAGTTTACAAGTCCCTCGACTTGGTCTGGATTTGGGTTTTGTTTCAATACAACAATCACTGAGTTATCCTCCTAAAAAAGACCTGCAGCGGTTCAGCTGCAGGTCCTGGTATTACTTGAGTCATTAACAAGTATTCCGATTCAGCCAAACCCAATTCTCACCCTGCAAAATAGAATGCAAAGCGATAAAAATAGGTATAAGCTTTGGAAAACTGTTTCATAAGACGACCATATATGATTTGATTACTAGAATAATAGCATTTCTTTTTCAGAAAAGGAAGAAATAATAGAAAAATACTTGAGATTATTTGTTCTTAAGGTCAATTAGGATTTGTAGAGTTTTGGTGTATCATATATGTGATAGGAGGGGTAGGTCATGGAACTTTGGGGAGAGAAGATGGAGTATTGTTTCTCCAGATTAAAAGATAGGGTATTCAGTGCAATCGACAACACGGATTTAGATCTATTGTTTTCTGTTTTAAAAACGATCGATTCTCCAACGATAGTGACGGGAGTTGGTGGTTCTTCCGTCGTCAGCGCTTATTTTGAAAAAGTCTTGGAAAAGAAAAATGGCATCATATGCACAGAGATGATGCCAAGAGATCTGTTATATCGTCCGTTAGATGGATACAACAATGTAGTTGCCTGTAGTTACTCAGGAAAAAACATAGGGGTGACAGCCTCATTTAACAACGATTTGAATAAATATCTGTTTTCTGGAAATAAAATCGAGGGAACAACCGCATTGAGGTATACGGTGTTAGATCAGGAAGAAAGTTTTGTGTCTTTAGCTGGTACTCTTATTCCGATGTCTTTACTCTTTCTTTACTATACGGACAATGATAGAGAATTATTGAAGAGTATTCTATCGATGGAGCAGGATTTCTCTTGCCTTCCAGAAAGCACCGTAATAGAAGTGATCTATGGTCGCAAACAATCGGTTGCAGCTCGTTTTTTAGAGTCAACGATCACAGAGGGAGCTCTAGGCGCTCCTGTGCTTCATGAAAAATACAACTATTGTCATGGAAGATGCCAACTGAATTTTAACCAACACAATGATCTCATCTATTTTTCGGAGGAGAATGGATTGGATGAATTGTTCAAAACAGAGTTTCCAAACTTTTATAGGCAAATAACCGAGATCGTAAGTGTTTTTGACGATCCTGTTGTCAATGATTTTTATCTGACCTATCAGGCGATGCTTCTCTGCAAGAAAATAGCAGAAAAGAAAGGCAAGGATATCAGTATTAAGGTAATACCGGAGATCAGCGATAAGATCTATTACTACAAAGGTGATATGTGAATTACCTATGATTGAAATCACAGGCTTCCCGCTTCACAGGCAATAACCTTACTTTGGCTCAGATCGATTTCTGAGTCATAGCAGTGGGTTTGACCTCCACGGGACTCTACGCTCTCTATTCCGGAGAGACTGTTGTATATCCTTATCGCTTCTTCCAGTATGCTTCCTGCTGCCTTCCCATCTCTCGAGGGATGATGATACCCGCAGTATTGGCAGGTATAACTTCTCCTGCTCAAGGGATGTTTCGTCAGCTTACCGCATAGAGGGCATTTTTGTGTGGAAGGGAACGCCCTGCTCACGACATAGACGTTGGAACTTTTCCTTAGTTCCGCTTTGATCTGCCCATGGCGGAATGCTGGACTTCCTTCCCGAATAGACCCTTATGCCAGTTTTGGATCATTTCATCCTGTATAGCGATAAAGTCGTAGTTGCTTAAGATCTCATGTACTGCCTTGTTGGCGAGATCTTTCCGTTTATTCTTGTCTTTTTCATATGCTCTTCGGCGGAGACTGTCTTTCCTCTTGAAATGCTTTTTGCTTTTCTTATTTCCGTTATGAGAAAGTGCTTTGTTCATCCTTTTGGATGCCAGTTTTGTCCCTTTGCTTTCTGGGACACAGATATTGATAGGCTCTCTTCCGTCACTGAAGACAAGATTGTCTTTGATTCCGAAATCTATGCCTACACTTCTGTGAGGAATGATCTTTTCCACTTTCGGAACATAACATGTGATATAGAAATACAGACCGGATGCCTTACGGAGGAACTTCGCATTTGCTATTTCTGCATCCTCAGGGATCTGCTCCAAACTGCGAACCTTGAATGGTTTCCGTATTCCCTGAACGCGTATTCTCGACTTGCTTTTATCTATGTCATAGGTGACATGATATTGCTTCAGGTTCACACAGTTACATACAGACTTGAACTTAAGTGCACCGACCTTTTGTCCATTCTTCTTGAGAACTGCTAAACCTTTGATGGAATCCTTTACTTCAGTGATGATGGACTGCTTGATCTGGCTCCCGAGAAGAGTTAAGTCTCTTTCTTCAAAGACATCTTTGACTTTAACTAGAACCTTTCCGCTTTTATCACTTAACGTGTTATCAGCAAGATAGGCATTGCGGAACCATTTTGCTTCACGGAAAAGGGTGTTGACATCATTCGCTTGAGATCTGGAGAGTTTGGAAGAGTCTACTTTCACCTCAAAGACACGGCAGCGCATATCCTTCCTTCGGTTTCTGGTTGCTTTGCATGTTTCTTTGATCTGTTGGTTTTTGACCTGTTTTTCCATACTTTCTTATTCTTAGAATCCACAATATTGATCGACAAAATGATTATACATGTCTGAATGAGGAATAGTCATTGAATTCAAAATTCAATTGGAAAGGAAGCACTATGCGGGCGATTCATCCCACGTTTGAAAAACACGGGCGTTCTCGCCTAAATCGTAAAAATGTGACGTTAGTCCCGTTTTTTATAGGAAAAAACTTCCTGTTAGAAGTGAATAAGCGATGTTGTTGAGACGTTCCTCACTGGTGACCTCCCCTTGAAGAATATAGATTTTTGCGATGCTGGCAAATCCCGATGCCACATAGTCAGCAGCATATTGACGCAGTTCGGGAGAGTGATAGGGGAGGAAACTTTGACAATTGAAAAGAGAATCATAAAATGTCTGAGATAGAAATTGTGTGATCTCGTTTTCGGACAGGAGCTTGATGAAGGAAGAGTTCTCAGTAATATAGCCACAGAAGCCAGCGCACAATTCAGACAGACTGCATTGGGAATTAATGGTGTCGGGTGTGTAACTGTAACCACTTTCCAGTGTGTAGAAGATCACATTTTCTTTTGAGCGAAACAGACTGTAAAATGTTTGGCGTGACACATTTGCTGTATCGCATATCAAACGAATCGAAATGTCCTGATAGGGGTACTTTTCCATCAATCGAAGCATAGCTTTCGCAATTTCGCGCTGGGATGTTAAAGCGGTTTTATTGTTACCTTGATACATCTTTATCTCCAATGTTAAGGTTTCGTGAACAAACTTGACAAGTGTCAAAGTTATGGTATCATGAAAACATAAAACTTGACAAGTGTCAAAGTTTATACAGAAGGCTTCCGCTGGAAGCCAATTTTTTCACAACGAGATTAGCACTCGAAGCATTCGAGTGCCACCAGAAGCGAGGATTAGAACAATATGACAATCGTACCAGTATATAATATGCTTTTGACACCGGAAGCGAATATATATTTCAAAACAGAGACTTATAGAAAACTTACGGGAAGAGAACCTTATCAAGACGAGAGAGTTACACTGATCGTTGCAAAAGAATCTACAACTGTGGATAAACTGACGGAAGATAGTTTTTATCCCATCGGTCTGTCCGGCTATATTTCAGAAGTCGGAAAAGAGGGATTTCTCATCATCCATACAACATATCGCGTTCACCTGGATGAGGTAGGTATCGATGACGGGAAGATCAGTTTGTACATATCGAGACAAAAGGATGTGAATGATCTTGATCCAGAGGATGAAAGAAACCGGGTAGAAGCGGTAAAAAATGCGCTCAGAGATTTCCTGAAGGAGTCAAATTGGAACGAGTTTGGCGATACTTATTTAGAGAAGTGGAATACTCTTGAGGAAGTAGCTGCGATTCTTTCTCCTTGGATGTCAAATTCTAATGAGGAGAGGTATGCTGTTTTAGCAGAAGATTCC
>JAFUBI010000064.1 GCA_017460285.1 Oscillospiraceae bacterium
AGAATCTTCTCTAGAAAAAGAGGTTTCCAACGTTTGCCCTATAGAATTATTTATTGCTTGAACAGTCTGAGTAGATTCTTTCCTGGAATCACGCATCTCGGAAGTGAGATCTCGACGCATCTCCTGCAAACGCCTATCTATAACTTTATCGCTGCTGTGAGTGAGAAGAAAACAGCACAAAATCAGGGAAACTGCAGAAAAAGCTGTTGACAAGATCAGCAACACATCTGTAATGGTCATTACCTTTACCCTCTTCCCCGAATCATCAACCGAATCGGAGTGCCCTCTAAGCCATATGTTTCACGAATCTGGTTTTCCAGATATCGTTGATAACTGAAATGGAACAATTCCGGGTCATTACAAAAGACAGCAAACGCAGGCGGTCTCGTTGTAGGCTGAGTAATGTAGTACACTTTCAGCCTTTTTCCTTTATCTGATGGTGGTTGCACACGCGCTGTAGCACGTGCAAGAAGTTCATTCAACGACCCCGTCTTTATTCTCATCGCATTTTGCTCATCGACATATTTAATCAGTTCCATCAAGCGATCTACTCTTTGCCCGGTTTTGGCGGAAATGAATATGATTGGCGCATATGCCATGAAACTGAAATCATTCTCGTATTTAGCTCTTTGCTCCTGCATCGTTTTCCCGTCTTTCTCCACGAGATCCCATTTGTTAATGCAGATGATACATCCTTTTCCTTGTTCATGAGCATAACCTGCTATCTTGCTGTCCTGCTCACTAAAGCCTTGTGTCGCGTCTATCATAATGACACACACATTTGCCCTATCCACAGCAGCAAGTGCTCTCATAACGCTGAACTGTTCGATCTTATCGTCGATTCTTGACTTGCGCCGCATTCCTGCGGTATCGATGAAGACGAACTTCCCTTTTTCATTCTCAACATGAACATCAATAGAATCTCTTGTCGTTCCAGCTACATCGGAAACGATAACACGATTCTCACCGACTATCTTATTAATTAAACTCGATTTGCCAGCATTTGGACGTCCAATTACAGCTACGAGTATGGAATCGTCCTCTTCTTCTTCCACTGGATCGTCCAAATAAGAGACGACCGCATCCAGAAGATCTCCAGTTCCATGTCCATGTAGAGATGAAATGGGGTAGGGATCTCCGAAGCCCAAAGAATAAAACTCATAAAATTCAGCAGGAACTGCTCCAAGAGAGTCTACTTTGTTTACAACGACGATCACAGGTCTTCCACTTTGCCTCAGAAGATCTGCAAGTTCCATATCTGCTGCTGTAACACCGGCACGAATATCCGTCAGCATAAGGATAACGGCAGACGTCTGAACGGCCAGTTCAACTTGTTGACGAATGTGGGGCATATAACCACTGTTGTTACCGATTTCAAGACCGCCTGTGTCGATCAGTGCGAACTTATACCTTCCCCACTCACAGTCTCCGATCAAACGATCTCTGGTGATACCAGGAACATCGTCAACTATTGCCCTTCTTTCCCCGATCATTTTATTAAAAAAAGTAGATTTCCCCACATTGGGTCTTCCTACGATTGCAACTGTCTGTTTCACGTTATCCCCCCTATCTTCCCAACATCGCATCCATTAAATCGAAGCCGTCACTGATAAGTCTTAATGGCTTTCCTAAACGCTCTTCGAACTCACTTCTAGTGATATCATCCAAAAAGCGGTCATTATCTCGTCTTAAAACTGCTTCTGTCATGCAAAGGTATTCTCCCCTAAGATCGACATCTTTTAATTGTGCGAGAATATCCTGCGCGGTGAGCAATCCTGCTACAGTAATGGTCGGACCATAAAAATCATTTCTTAT
>JAFUBI010000065.1 GCA_017460285.1 Oscillospiraceae bacterium
AATGCAGATCTGAACGGTTCGGCAAATATCCTGAGAAAGGCATTCTCTGTTGCATTTACCGAGAATCACGTTCCTGACTTCAAAAATATCGTTGTGATAAAGCATCCGGATGAGATGCTGAAACAGCAAAACAAGTAGTCCCTGTAGAAAGGGATATGGGAGCCGTGGATCCCCGCAAGTAGAACGGCATAACCGTTCGAACGGAAACCTCGATCTGATTCTTTGAATCAGCCGGGGTAATTCATGCTAAAAAACTGCGATGAGTTTTTTAAAAGTCTCCATCACAGTTTTCTTTTTTTATTTGACACAAATTCAATTTGTCTTCTGTTTTTTTCCCAAGGCACCCACGATCCCAAAGACGGCCCCATAGGCAACTCCTGCTATCGGCCACACGATCCAGCTTCTGCTCCAATCCTGAGTGATGAAGCTCCACGCCATGTAGACCGTGGTCGCCAATCCCCAATAGATCGCTCCAAAATATCCGTGTTCCTTTGCTTTTTCCTTTTCCTCACGGGTGTAGTCGCCTTCCTCAAGCAATACTTTGTAACTTCCCCAGATAATGGAGCTCCAAACGATCATCTTGACTCCAACAGCGATAAGGACGAGCAGCAACCCTGTTGCCACGATATAGAGGAAAGACTCTTCCGAAGCGAAGACCATACATCCAAATAACGGCACGACCGCGAGCACGCAGAGAACGATGCCCAAAGTCAGATACAGGTTAAAAGTCGGACGGACTCTCTCTTTTTTCTCACGCACCATACCATCCACACCGTAAAGCGTGTCGATAGGCTCTTTCTCTAAATACTCAAACCGGTTTCCGTCGAGTCCGCTGATGATAAAGAGAGCGACCCCGCCTGCGATCAGCAGAAACAACACGACCAGACCGATCCCTGATGCCTGCTCTTCCGTCATTGGGATCAAGCCAAATTCCTGCGCTCCTGCGAGGAGGATCAGCAGGACTGAGCAAAGGATACACATCATGACTCCGATGGAGATGCGTTTCGCATTTGTTTCCTGTGTTGAAAGGTAACTGTTTGCTTCTTCCATCCCTACAGTTCTTGCCGTACCAAAAACTCTCTCTGTTACAGGTATCGTTTCTTCCCGCTCCAAAGCATCTTTCAACAGATAGTCTGTCGTTACACCGAACAATTCAGACATCTGAACCACTCTCGCCATATCCGGAACGGATTGCGCTCCCTCCCATTTGGATACCGCCTGTCTGCTCACTCCGAGCATCTCTGCGAGTTCCTCCTGAGACCAGCCGTTTTTCTTTCTCAGATCAATGATCTTATCTGCAAGTATCATCGCATTATCTCCTTTTCTGTTTTTTCGACGCCCCTATTATCTCAATTCCACGGGTTACAAAACAGAAAGCCCTCTTGGAACCTCAGCAACCGCCAGTTGCAACTGTCCCAATTTCCCTGTAGCATCCCCATGATAACCCATTCCCGCCGAAGAAATCCATCGCACGCGCTGTTTCCAGCAAAGAAAGACCTCGGGGATCCAACACGCCCCGAGGTCGTCGTTTTCTGTATCGTTCTAATCTTTCAGCGGCATGACCACTTCTCTCATGAAGCGATCCGCTCCCTCTTTCTTCAGCAGCATCTTGAGAGTCTTGCTGGATGGGTTTCCATCCCGGATCATGCGTTCCCGAAATTTCTTCAACTGCGGCGGATACTCCGGATCCCTGGTCGCACTCTCAACTGCCAATAGATAAGCTTTCAACGAGTCCGCCGCCATGTCGCACAGCTGTTCCTCAGTGCCGCTCTTGATCAGGGAATAGGGCTCTCTCTCCGCGATATACCAGCCAGGCTTCTCAGCATAATCCGGAAGTTCCCTGTATTGTTCCCATACTTCACGGAGTTTTTTCTCTTCCAGATGATCGTTCCCGCATCCGTAGTACTCGACAAAAACACACTTTTTGCTCTTCATAGACATGGAATCCATTAGAAGATAGGGGACCGCGAGCCCCTCGCCGGGCATAAAGGAAAGGGTAAGAAGTTCCATGCCCATCTTTGTCGTCGTATGCATGGACATTACGGTGCCGTATCCTTCAAGGTCGTAGCGCTCCACATCGAAGCGCATGATGGGAAGCCACTTCAGGTATCTCATGTGGGAATACTGATCTTCCGGTCTTTTCACCGCTCCGGATCGTGCCAGCAATTCTTTTGTCTCTTTCAGTATCGATGCAATCATATCGATCACTCCTTACGGTTTATTTGAGCAAGACGCTTTCCATATAGGTTTGTTCATCCCGAAACAAAATCCCGGATGATCTCCCCGATCTTTGTCTTGTGGACGATGTAGGAACCATGCCCTTCCCCTTCCAAGATCCTGAGTTCGGCACCGGGGATCTTCGCGGCGATATGTCTCGTTTCGGTCTCGACCACGAGGTCTTTGCTTCCCGCGAGCACCAGCGTTCTGGCTTTGATGCTGCCAAGCATCTCGTTCGAAATATGCGGCTCATTCAGCATCAGATCGATCTTAGGATCCTTCGTGAAGAACCGGATCACTTTGAACAACAGTTTCAAAGAAGGTTTGACCCCGTCCGGAGTTATGTTTGCTCCGCTCACGATCAGCGTAGAGATCCTGTCACAGGCTGCAGAAGACAAAAGCCCAATGATCCCGCCGTCACTGAATCCATAAAAGACGACATCCCTCAAGTCCTGATCCTTGATAAAGGCAACGACATCGTCTGCCATGTCCTGATAGTGGAGGACATCCACTTTCGAACTTTTGCCGTGGCTTCTGCTGTCCAGACAGTAGCAGGTGAAACTCTGTTTGAGGAGTTCCACTGCCTCATCGAAGATCGTGTGATCCTCGCCGTTTCCGTGCACCAGGATCAGAGGAAGCCCTTCTCCGCTTTTCTCATAATACAGATCAATATCGTTCACATGTGCGATCATTTTCTTTTCCTCCTAAAAGATCCATACCTCTCAAGCACACATCTCGACTGTCAGGTGCGTCAGATCTTCACACTTGTATTCAAACGTAACGACTTTACCTGTTCCGAAGAAATCCGTCATTCGGATCTTGTTGTTGTACATCTCTCCATAGTCGATCAGGATAAGCAGTGTCTTTGCGGGATCCTGCACGTCGACCCACATCCACCAGTCCTCTTCGTACTTTTGATCCTCAAAGTCATAGGCTCTGGCAGAACAACTGCCCTCAGAGAAAGGAACGCCAAGAGTGATCATGTGCTCTCCCTTCCCGTTCACATAGAAATAAGCAAACAAGACATCCCCTGTCTCAGCTTTCCCTACCCAGACGCCGCTCAGTTTGCTCCAGGCGGAATCGATATTGTCCGCGTAAAACTCGATCCAGTTGAAGGTATCCAAACTTTCCGAAGCAAATTGCCAGTTCTCCAAAGTGTTATTCCCGGCATACCAGGTAAATGAGATCTTTCCGTTTCCCAATACCAGAAGCTCCAGGTCAAGATAATATGCCTCATGTCCGCTGTCCATCTCTGTCTCGGGAACTGCAGGACAGTATAGAGTCATCTTGTACTCTCCGCCACCGCCGGAGATATCGGTCAGCGTTCCGCCAAGGGCATAACCGCTGTCCGGGATCCCCTGAACGATCGTGTATTCGCCGTCATTTTCTTCAAATGCGGTGAAGAACACCTCATCCGGAACATCCGTGAGCATCCAAACTCCCGAGAGGAGGCTCCATACCTGTTCTGCAAGAGCGGTGTCTAGACCGCTGATCGTCTCATTTCCCGCGTAGAGAGCTCCGAAATCCACTGTGTCGGTCACATCACAGTAGAAAGTGTAATCCGCCATACTGCCGTCACGGGCAAAATCATTTGCCCGTAGGACACCCTCAGACAGCTTTGTCGTATCTATGCTCACCGCCAAATTGTACGCGCTATGTCCGTCGCTCTCCTCTGTAGCATCCGCGGCAGGGATGCTGACTACGATCGTGTACCCCTCATCTGCTTTCCAGATAGAGGTGATCTTCCCTCCCAGCGAAAACTCCGTCATGGGTACCCCGAGCGAGAAGTTTACTCTGCCATCTATCTTTCTCACATCGATGTATGAATAATAACCGGTATCCTCGTGATACGTCACCCAAACACCATGTAACTGTGAGTAGAATTCCTCCAGCAATTTCTTGTCGAGGGAAGAACTCTCAGAAGATCCGCAAGAACAAAGGGAAAAGCAAAGAGTCAAAAACAACAGAACACTGATCAATCTTTTCATGAAAAACTCCGATCTCCATTATGTTATATGGAAAATGCTCCGAGCACCACGTTACCATAACTATACCGCAAATACACGAACAATCTAGTGGACAGAAGACGTATTTTTTCACTGTTATGGTATTATTAGGTTAAGATTCTGGAAAGAGTGGGATCTAAGAATGAGCGAGAACATCAAAATAACCGATATCCGCTGTCCCAATTGTGGGGGACCTGCTTTTTTTGATATCCCCCATCAGACATATCTGTGCCGGTATTGCGGAAGCTCGGTAGGGATCAAAGACGCCAACCTGCAAGTTCACGGTCTTCGCCAACTTCAAATGGGCAGGATCAAAAACTCTGCGAAAAACTACAAATTAGCTAGTGCTTCCTGTTCCGGCTGCGGCGCAACCCTGGTCTTTCAGGAAAATGAAGCCCTTTCCAACTGCGCCTTTTGTGGAAGAAGTCTGGTGAGAAAAGATTATCTTGAGACGACGGAACTGCCGGAAAACATGATCCCGTTCGCTCTCACGGAAGAAGAAGCGAAAACGAGATTGGCTGACTGGTGCGACAGCAACCGATCCAAGCAGGAAGCGAAACATGTCAGGAAACTTCTGGGGAACCTTAAAGGGTTCTACCTCCCGTATGAACTCATTCGAGGACCTGTACATATGAACGTCTCCCGAATGGATGGTGGAAGTACGTTTGATTGCGAAGGTTACATAAACGACGAATTTGTGAACCGTTCCAAACAGTTGGACAACCTTTTGTTGGACGGGATGGAGCCTTTTGACCTGGATGCGCTGACGGAATTCAACTTCGGCTATGTCGCCGGGCACAGAGTCAAGATCTCCGATATTTCGGATGATGTCCTCAAGAACAGGGTCACGGAAGAAACAGAAGTGACCTACACCCCATCTGTTCGCAAGATCCTGGAGACAAGAGCTGTGGATGTTAGCGCGGATGTTAGTTCCGCGATGAGGCTTCCTGTGCTTTTGCCTGTTTATTATGTCGCTGATGGCGAAACGATGGCGGCGGTGAACGGGCAGACCGGAAAAGTGAGCGTTCGAGCCGAAAAAGAATCTCATTATTATTTCCTTCCCTGGTGGCTGAAAGCGATCCTGGCAACTTTGGGAATAAGTCTTGTACTCTTCCTTGCTCTTTTCGGGTTTGGCATGTCTTCCTCCGAAAGTCTGTTCCTGACCGGAATAACGGGATTCTTCTTCGCTGTCGTCACTCTGTGTCTCTTCAGCGACACGACCAGAAACAGTTTTTCCGTGGAATCCGGAAGAAAGATCTTCACCTCAGGAGCGAAGAGTTTTGTCCGTGAAAGAGGTCGGCTCGTTCAAAGCGACAAGATCCTGGAAAGAAAAGTCATGCCTCCGGTCTTCTTTAAAAAACTGGATGGAGTGATCCAACCTGTCGCCCTTCGATTTACCTCTCCTATGCGAATAGTGCGCATAGTACTTCTGTGCATCGTGGCTCTTTTCCTCCCCGTCATCCTTGCTTTGTTCATCAATGGTTTCGATTTCGGGAGGCTTGAATTGGGAGGATCCGCTGCGTGGTTCTGTACCATAGTCCCCGTTGTGCCGATCTTCCTCTTAAAATTCGGCATCGTTGAGTTGTATGAACGACCCTGGATCTATACTTTCCAAGATAACGGAAAAACAAAAAGATATCGAAATAAACTTGACCTAAAGATCTCTAAAGATATGGTCTTAACTGTCCTGCGTGCTCTTTTCATTCCGCCTGTCAGCCTTGCTGTCTGGTTTGGGATCCTTTGTTTTTTCACGATGGTATATCTCACAGCATTTGGCTTTGGCGATTGAGAGGACCGCAACTGAAAACATACACACCCTGCATTAAGGAAGGTGATTAAAAATGCCGAACAAAGACAGAGCGCAACGAAGATGGAGCCATTTTACACAGGAGGATATCCAGCGTATGGCAAATGCCACTCCGCCGGAACGCTACCGCCACGGCGAATGGGGCGACGGTCCCTATATGCCTCCCATTACACCGGACCTTGTGGGTCGCAGATTCGAGATCGAATTCACGGACGGGTTGAAAGTTTCCTATGAATTCACGGCAAAAGAGGAACTCCAGTGGAGTTTCGGAGACGTCATCCATACAGATCAATGTGATGTACATACCATCACGCCGGATCTGTACTTTGTGAATCACTATGTTATGGGTTCCAACCCTCCGGAAGCGCATCAGGCCGTATTAGATCTGAGCAATGGATTAGTGACCCTCAATGTCGCCACTATGAACCACCCCATTGAGCCAAGAGACGTTATGAGAACGTTCCATTTCGGCTTTATCACAAATTGCGGTTATGAAGATCCCGGTTATCGCAACGACTTCACAACAGATATGGTCGGACGAGCTATCTACTGGAAGTACAAGGATGACATGATCAAGGTCAAACACATGTACATCACTCCGTTCTTCTACACGGTATCCGGTGTCAGGAGACCGGACTGGGCAGCTTCCAATCCCGCCGACTACGTGAAGATCCGCGACGGCATCTATGTCTTCTCATTCCTGGAGTGGAGGCAGTCCGGCGCTCAGGGGTTCTTCCTCATGGACTTTTATCAGATGCACGACGTTGGCTGTTTCTTCGGCATGGAACCGGAAGGACTCGTCTGCTACACTGTCGGCGCCAAGGGAGAATGGGCGGATTTCCTCTACACCCTGCCGGGTGATGCCCCTAAGACCACTGGATTTGACTGGGAAAAGCGCTGAAGAAACTGCAAAACACTATCACTAGAAAATATGGCAAATACAAACACAAATATCATGGATAAATGGGTCAAGCCTCTGCTGGGCGTCATAGCGTCCACAGCGATCATTGGGTTGGGCGTATGCTTATACGTATATGCGGATCTCGGTGGAGACAGCATCACCGTCTTTGAGGACGGACTCGGCAAAACTCTGGGGACCCGTCTGGGAACCGCTGCCTATCTCTACGCCGCGACAGTCATCCTGCTGGATCTCCTTTTCGCGAGAGAAAAGGTGGGCTGGACCACGATCGTCAACACGCTGTTCACTGGTACGTTCATCAACCTGTTCGATACGCTTCTCAGCCCCTATCTGCAGGGTCATTCCCTTCTTGTGAGATGGATCCTCATGCTGCTGGGGCTTCTCTGCATCGTCTTGAGCATCGTGATCCTGATCCGTTTTCAACAAGGCATGAACGCATTGGATGCTCTCGCCTGGACTTTGTCGGAGAAAACTCCGATCCCATACAAAGTGATCCGTATCCTGATGGATGCGTTTCTCATCGTTGTAGGCTATCTCATGGGAGGCGAAATCGGGATAGGATCCCTGGTAGGCACGGTCGGTCTAGGCCCTGCTGTATCCTTCCTGAACGACCTTCTCAACAAAAAACGTTCCCCAAAAAAGCGATGACTGATCAAAAAGGAGAAGGTCCGACTTTCCGCATCGAAGGTCGGATCTTTGTTATGTTCTTCTTTTCACGTCAATAACACTGTTTAGACCAGTATGCTGAATCCTTTCATAGGGTCATCCCTTTGCCCCTCCATAAGCGCTATAATAGGGCTGAACATTTTTTCGAAAGGAACAAACATCATGATCAAGATTGCTAAAACCGAAGGTGGTCTAGTCCGTGGCACATACGGTCGCGACATGGCTATCTCCGTTTTCAAAGGCATCCCCTTTGCAGCTCCTGCTGTTGGCAAAAATCGCTGGAGAGTCCCTCAACCGGTAGAACCATGGGAAGGTGTAAAAGACTGTTTGGAGTTTGGTCCCGCATGCATGACGAATTACTCTGTGGGATATGGAGAATTCTACAAGAAAGAATGGCATTGGGATATGGACTATCCCATGAGCGAAGACTGCTTGCAGCTCAATATCTGGACTCCTGCCGAAACTCCGGATGTCAGACTTCCTGTCATGGTATGGATCTATGGCGTAGGTCTCATCAATGGTTGCCCGGCTGAGATGGAATTCAACGGAGAAAACCTCGCTCGCCGAGGCGTCGTACTGGTCTCTGTGAACTATAGAGCAAATGTGTTCGGTCTCTTCGCTCACCCGGAGATCACTGCTGAGAACGGCGGCAAACATTGCACAAACTTCGCTCTGTTCGACCAGAAAGCCGGCATCGACTGGGTCGAAAGAAATATCGAGAACTTTGGCGGTGACCCTACGAACGTCACGATCTTCGGTCAGTCCGCTGGCGGAAGAAGCACTTTGTGTCAGGTCATTTCTCCCCTCAACCGCAACAGCTGCATCAAGAGGGCTATCACCCAAAGCAGCACCGGCATCAACTTCGCGATTGGCGGACATGGAACAGACTACCTGACATTGGAACAGGCAGAAAAACAGGGAGATTATTTCTTCCGCAACTATCTGGGAGTCACTACCCTAGAGGAAGCGAGAGCGCTTCCTGCCGAGTTCGTGCGCGACAAATGCTTTGAGTTTCTCGGCAAGCGGGAAGGTCAGTTCCAGTTCGTAGTGGACGGAGATTTCCTGACGGATCAGCCAAACTATATGATGGCAAGGAATGACCGCAAACAGATCCCCATCATGACCGGATACACGACGGGTGAGTTTTTTGATGTCATCACCGCAAACAGTTTGGAACAGTTCGAAGAGCGCGCTCACATCCTCTTTGGCAAATACACCGATGAATTCCTGAAACTCTGCGATTTTGAAAGCGGTGACCTGGATCATGTTTTGGAACTGTCAAAGGTGAACGGATCCCCCTTTGGAGTCCGTCTTCTCCTTATGCGCGCAGTGGACGACGGTCTGCCTGCATGGCTTTATGAGTTTACGCCTACCATTCCCGGCGAGGACAACCCCGGTCCATACCACTCCTCCGAACTCAACTTCGTGTTTGAGAACTTGTCCACCTGCTGGAGACCATATAACGGCAAACACTATGACCTTGCGAGACAGATGTGCAATTACTGGACCAATTTCGCAAAGACCGGTGATCCGAACGGCAAGGACAATGACGGCACACCTATGCCCAAGTGGGAGCCTTTTACCGGAGACGACGCAAAGCCGATCGTCTTCCACGAAGATGGCGTCCACATGTCCGAGAAAGAACTTTCCCCCTGCGTTGGCGGCATGTACCGCATGGCAGCAGATATACTGTGGAGAAAGTAACTATTATTTGTACTTCTATGTTCAGCAAAATCCCGCCCTGCGCAAGGACGGGATTTTTTCATGATCTGATTTTCGAGTTTTCATCAGTAGGATCGCCAGACTTCTGTGATTCCATTATCCATATGTTTCCTGAGTGGCATATATGATCAGTCTGGTGACACCTTTTCCGTCAAGATACACTTCCTCAACATCCCCTGCTTGCCCCGAATGGAAAAAACGAACCATCCACATATCCTCATCCCCATCGTAATAATACTGAAGCAAGTCGTAATCGATAGTCACTTCCGCCTTCGCCCTCTCTTCAGGAAGTTCCAGTGTGATCTCATCCGTGTTGACGAAGCCCTCTGTCTTCACTCTTTTCAGCGATTCCTCGTCCAGATCTGCTACCGCTCTCTGCACTTCTTTCCAGGAAAACTCGCCAAACACGAGATGTCCTGTGAGAGCCGGTTTCCCGTCCGCCAGTTTATGTTCGATGACCGCGTCAAATCTGTCGCATCCTTCAAGATCCGCTTCAGGGATCTCTGCGATGACGAACCAGCCGGCCATAGCCGTATCATATGCCTCCGGATCGTTGGTCTGCTCGACCTTCACCTGGATCTCGTTGTTTTCGACGAGTATTTCCTTAAGACCATACCGGAAAGAACAACTGCTTGCGGAAACATAAGCGATCAACAGCGACTGTGAAGAGAAAAAATTGTCATCGTATGGCAGAGTCGCATCCGCAAAAGACGAAACCTCATTGTAACCATGATCGAGAGTAAAAATGTTGTGAAAATCTTTCACAAAACTGCTCAGTTCGGACGTATCCTCGATCCTGTACACCGGGATATGGTTCGCCGGGTCAGATCTTACGCTCTCACCGTTCAGGCATTTGGATAACATCAGCGGATCGTCCGCATAGTTGGCATAAGCCACAGTGAAGGGATAACTCCGTACCTCCTCTGCGCCATCAGACGATCCTTTATTTGGATCTCCGGAGACTTCGGTCTCTTCTCTGCTGTTCACATTGCCACATCCAGCAAGCAGAAACAAAAGCAAGAGACATGCACTGCACACCAGCATTTTTCTCATTCGTCCTCACCTCCCTGCCAATAAAACGATCAAAAGCAGCCTTTCTCTCATTTTTCAAAATGCAAAAAAGTATGAGAACGAGATCAATGGTAATTGAAATAGGATCCGCGGATATGTCCCCAAACCTCATCGCATTCCTTGAGGAACTCCTCAGGTATCGCCTTGGGTTCGGATAAGATCCCGATATTCTGCACAGCATGATCAAACTTGCTCGCCCCGGAGATGACGCAGTCCACCTCTTTCTTGTTTGCCAGCCAGGTCAGCGAGAACTCCAGGAGAGACATGCCTGCTTTCGACGCGATCTCAGTCAACTCTTCCACTGCGTCAAGGTTGTTTTCGTTCCAATATCTCCGGTTATACCCGGCATTCGTAGCCAGGCGAGAATCGGAAGCCGGACCGCTCCTGCTGTGCTTTCCGGACAAAAGTCCAGCCGCGATGGGATTATATACAGCGAGTCCCATATTGTATTCCCTCAGAAACGGAAGCATTTCGTCCTCCAGCCCTCTCGTGAGCAGATTGTAGACGCTTTCCGTGATCACAGGTGCGATGCAGCCCATCTCCCTGGCTTTGTGAACAAAAGAGCAGCACTGCCACGCGCTGTAGTTGCTGACACCGTAATAACGGATCTTTCCGCTGCGGACTAATTGGGTCATCGTCTCGATCGTCTCTTCGATTGGCGTCTCGTCGTCAGGATGGTGCAGGTACAGCAGATCGATGTAGTCCGTGCGCAGTTTGGCGAGGCTCTCATCCACGTTTTGAAGGATGTGCTTTCTTCCGAGCCCGGACTGGTTTGGGAGAGGTCCCTTTGGATTGCGGACCTTTGTCGCTATCACAGCGTTCTCACGTTTTCCCTTCAATGCTTCGCCGACGATCGCTTCGCTTGCACCGTCTGCATAGGTGTCCGCCGTGTCAAAAAAATTCACACCGCTCTCGATCGCATAATCGATGATACGGATCGATTCCTCCTTGTCGGTCTGTCCCCCGGACATCATGGTGC
>JAFUBI010000066.1 GCA_017460285.1 Oscillospiraceae bacterium
AGAAGCCTCTCACAGAGCAAATGTCTCTCTGAAACTGATCGAAAAGAGAGGTGCCTCCCCGGATCATCCTGTCCTGATCGGCGCACCGGATACCGAGTATTTGAAGTGTCTCATTTTCCAGATCGTCTGACCTCTAACAAAACAACAGCCGACGAGTTACTACCCCGCCGGCATCTCTTTTTTGTATCGTTTCAGTTTTCCATCAGATCTCTTAAAGTCTTACCATAGAAAAAATCATGCGTCATCTGATCGTATTCCGACCATAGAGGCAGCGTCTTGCATTCATCTTTTCTTGGACAAGGCGCTGTGTCACAGGACAAACAAGCAACCGAGGAAAGCGTCCCCTCTGTTTTTTCCAGGATCTCCCCGACGTTGTATTCCTCTGGCTCGCGAAGCAGTTTATACCCACCGCCTTTTCCGCTGACACCGGCGACTAATCCTCCGTTCACCAGATCTCTGACGATGATCTCAAGGTATTTTTTTGAGATATCCTGCCTGGCAGCCACATCCTTCAGTGGAATATATTCCTGCTCCGCATGCTCCGCAAGATCGATCATCACACGCAGCGCATATCTCCCTTTCGTTGAGATCATAGTATCACCGCCTTTCTCTTGTTTCACCTATTATAACCATAGGCAATTTTCGATTTCAAGAGTCACAGACATATTTACCTATTGACTTAGTAGGTAATTAAGCATATAGTTAAGTCCAGACACCAAATATCTTTCGGATTTGAGGGAGCGAGACATGATCTATGCAGACAATGCGGCAACGACCAGACTGAGCCGCGTGGCTCTCGAGGCGATGCTCCCCTTTCTGGAAGAGGAATATGGCAACCCTTCCAGCCTGTATGGTCTGGGGCAGCGCGCCAGGACCGCTATGAACGCAGCCCGTAAAGATATCGCTTCCGCGTTGGGCGCAAATCCAAAGGAGATCCTCTTTACGTCGGGTGGCACCGAATCGGACAACTGGGCACTTCTTTCCGCGGCAGCAAAAGGGTTCCAAAAAGGAAAAAGACATATCGTCTCCACCTCCTTTGAACACCACGCCGTGCTGAACACATTGAACAGCCTGAAAAGTGAAGGATTCGATATCACCCTGGTGAATGTCTCCAACGACGGGATCGTAAGATCGGAAGACATAAAGAATGCGATACGTGAAGATACCTGTCTGGTGTCCGTCATGTATGCAAACAATGAGATCGGAACCCTTCAACCGATCCGTGAAATCGGGAGCATCTGTAAAGAGAGAGGCATTCTCTTTCATTCGGACGCTGTGCAGGCGGTGGGACATTTGCCGATCGATATGAGTGAAGAGCCTGTCGATCTCATGTCGGTATCCGCACACAAATTTCACGGGCCAAAAGGAGTCGGGCTTCTCTATGTGAGATCCGGCATCGATCTTCCCAATTTGATGCAAGGCGGAACTCAGGAGTTTGGCAAACGTCCAGGTACCGAGAATCTGGCTTCCATCGCTGGCATGGCAGCCGCTCTGAGAGAAGCGGTTCAAAAGATCCCTCAGACCAGTACACGGGTGTCCGAACTTCGGGATCTGCTTATCCACAAACTGAGCGAGATCCCCCATTCCTCCTTGAACGGAGATCCGGTCCAAAGACTTCCCGGAAACGTAAACTTCTGTTTCGAAGGGGTCGAAGGGGAATCCCTGATATATCTTCTGGATCAAAAAGGGATATGCGCGTCCTCCGGAAGCGCTTGCACTTCAGGGAGCACGGATCCGAGTCATGTTCTCCTTGCTATAGGAAGGGACTATGAAACCGCTCAAAGCGGTCTGCGCCTCACTTTGAGTGAGGATATCACCAAAGAAGAGATCCTGATGATCGCCAATGCTGTCTCAGAATCTGTTGATACATTGAGAGGCATCTCTCCAACCTGGAAAGACCTCCGCAACGGAAAGAAACCATTCAAACTTTAGGAAGGAACCGTCATGACTTTGATATCATCAAAAGCAAAACATGTCGTTTATGACGATCGATGTTGCAACATTCAATTGACTTTCCGAATGTCGGATCGATGTAGGTCCTGACATACTAACAGATCTTCAAATATACTAACAATTACTGCAGAGCATCGTTGCTCGTCTGATAAAGAAAGGAATATCAAAATGGCTAACATTTATAAAGGAACATTGGGACTGATCGGAAACACCCCACTCGTTGAACTCGTCAACCTGGAAAAAGAACTCGGGTTGGAAGCGACATTGCTTGTAAAGTTGGAATACTTCAATCCTGCAGGAAGCGTAAAGGACAGGATCGCAAAGGCGATGATCGAAGATGCAGAAGCCAAAGGGCTCCTGAAACCGGATTCTGTTATCATTGAGCCTACATCCGGCAACACCGGGATCGGCCTTGCTGCCATCGCGGCCACAAAAGGCTATCGCATCATTCTCACCATGCCGGAGACCATGAGCGTGGAGCGCCGCAACATTCTGAAAGCATACGGAGCAGAGATCGTGCTCACGGACGGTGCCAAAGGAATGAAAGGTGCGATCGAAAAAGCGAATGAGCTGGTAAATGAGATCCCCGGTGGATTCATTCCCGGTCAGTTCGTCAACCCTGCAAACCCCGCTATCCACAAAGCAACGACCGGTCCGGAAGTCTGGAAAGACACAGATGGCGCAGTTGATATCTGTGTAGCGGGAGTAGGCACCGGCGGAACGGTAACCGTCGTAGGTGAATACTTGAAAGAGCAAAAACCGGAAGTAAAGATCGTGGCTGTCGAGCCCGCCACTTCCCCGGTCCTCTCCGAGGGACATGCAGGCGCTCACAAGATCCAGGGTATCGGAGCTGGATTTGTACCGGATGTTCTCAACACAGCCGTTTACGATGAGATCACCGCTGTTTCCAATGAAGATGCATTTGCGTATGGAAAACTTATCGCCAGAAAAGAAGGCATCTCTGTAGGTATCTCCTCTGGCGCAGCCCTGTTTGCTGCCGTCGAACAGGCAAAACGTCCTGAGAACAAAGGGAAAGTTATCGTCGCTCTCCTTCCGGACAGCGGAGACCGCTATTACTCCACTCCCCTCTTTACAGAAGGCTGATCCGTGGCAAAGGTCATCGTCGGTCTCTCCGGAGGTGTAGACAGCGCAGTTGCTGCCTACTTGCTTCAACAGGAAGGGTATGAGGTCATCGGAGTCACAGTACGCTCATGGGAAAGTGGCATCAGCCGATGCTGCGAGATCGATGATGCGCAGGCAACTGCAGATCTTCTCGGTATACCCTATCGGGTCATCAACTGTGTACCGGACTTTCAAGACAAGATCGAGAAGCCCTTTGTAAGCAGTTACCTCAATGGGGAAACACCAAATCCCTGCGTTCTGTGCAATCCGGAGATCAAATGGAAATGGATGTTGTACGCAGCATCCCTCTACGGAGCTGACATGGTCGCTACCGGTCACTACGCGTCGGTCGTACTTCTTCCAAACGGAAGATATGCTGTAAAAAAGGGAGCGGACAAACAGAAGGACCAGTCCTACATGCTCTACCGTCTCACTCAGGATCAGCTTGCCAAGACTCTGTTTCCCCTCGGAGATCTCACAAAAGATCAGGTTCGTGCGATCGCGTCGCAGGCTCAGATCCCTTCTGCCGGAAAACCGGATTCACAGGAGATCTGTTTCATACCGGATGGCAGTTATTCCCGATATATCGAGGATCACGTTGAAAACAAATCCTCCTTCTCAGGATCCTTTGTGGATGAGGATGGGAACATCCTAGGTCAACACAGTGGTATCTTCCGATATACGATCGGTCAGAGAAAAGGACTTGGGTTAGCGCTTGGAAGTCCCGCTTATGTAACTTCCATCCGTCCCAGAACAAAAGAGGTCGTTGTTGGATCCGAAGAGTCTCTTTACACTTTAGACGTGACCTGCAGGTCTTTAAACACTATGGCATTGCCGAACCTTCAAGATCAGAGCGGACTTCCGGTGACCGTCAAGATCCGCTATCATCATGAGGGGACCCCCGCCACCCTCACATCGATCGGTGAAGATCAAGTGCTTCTGCATTTCGATCTTCCGGTACGAGCTGCAACACCTGGACAATCTGCTGTGTTTTATGATTCCAGCGGGATCGTCATTGGAGGCGGCATCATCACACGTTAGAAAAGGAATGCATTACCTTTTTCTATAACAATTCTCCTCTATGGTGCTGAGCTCCGGGCGCAATAACCGGAGCTCAGTTTATGAAAAAGGAAAATCACCGCAAAAAAATGTATTGGCAAAAGTATGCTCTCGCCCCTTAAAATAATAAATGCGATATGCAATTGAGGAACAACAATATGGATAAATTATTGGAAGTCAAAAATCTACACGTAAAAGTGGATGAGAAGGAATTATTACACGGTGTCGATCTCACGATCGACAAAGGTGAGACGCATGTCCTTCTGGGGCCGAATGGTGCAGGCAAATCCACTCTCGGTCTTGCTCTTATGGGGCATCCCCGCTATACGGTTACCGAAGGAGAGATTCTGTTTAAGGGAGAACATATCGAAGAGGAAAGTGCGGACAAAAGAGCAAAAGCCGGGCTGTTTCTTTCTTTTCAGTCTCCTATAGATATCCCCGGCATCACCGTTTCCTCCTTCCTTCGCAATGCCCTGGAGCAACGCACCGGAAAGCGAGTGAAACTCTGGGATTTCAAGAAGCAGCTCAATGCCGCAATGGATCTGCTCCAGATCGAGCGCACTTATGCGGAACGCGAACTCAATGTGGGCTTCTCCGGTGGAGAAAGGAAAAAAATGGAGATCCTCCAACTCTATATGTTGGATCCGGATCTCGCCATATTGGATGAAACGGATTCCGGATTGGACATCGATGCGGTTCGCATCGTATCTTCCGGTGTCTCCGAGTTCCTGAAGCAAGGAGATAAAAGTCTCCTCATCATCACCCACTCCACCAAACTTCTGGAAAGCCTCCACGTAGATCAGACCCATGTGCTCGTAAACGGAAATATCGTGGAAACTTCCGACAGATCCCTTGTGGATAAGATCAATCTCGAAGGATACGCTGCCTACGGCAGTCAGGAATAACAGAAATGGCAAGTAGAGAAAAAACACAAGTCGCCGATATCGATCGTACGATCTATGACATTCGTAACGAAGATAAAGACGCCTATCGCTTCACCAGCGGACTCACGGAAGAGATCGTACGCAAACTGTCCGAAGAGAAAAACGATCCGGAATGGATGCGGGATTTTCGGCTGAAGAGCCTCGAGATCTACAACAGTCTTCCTGTTCCGGACTGGGGTCCGGATATCAGCGGTCTGAACATGGACAATATCGCTACTTATGTCCGTCCAAAGAACAATCGGATGCAGGGCAACTGGGAAGATGTTCCTGAGGACATCAAAAACACTTTTGAACATTTGGGCATACCCGAAGCGGAGAGAAAATACCTTGCGGGAGTAGGAGCGCAATACGACTCCGAATTGGTCTACCACAACATCCGCAAAGAAGTTGCTGAGCAAGGAGTTGTTTATCTTGATTTTGAAAGCAGCCTGACCAGTGAATATGCGGATATGGTGAAGGATCACTTCATGCATCTCGTGCCCCCTACCGATCACAAATTCGCGGCACTTCACGGGGCGGTGTGGTCCGGAGGATCCTTTGTTTACATTCCTAAAAATGTGGATGTCACGATCCCTCTGCAATCCTATTTCCGCCTCAATGCGAAAGGCGCCGGGCAGTTTGAGCACACCCTGATCATCGTGGATGAAGGAGCGAGCCTCCATTTCATCGAGGGATGCTCCGCACCGAGATACAATGTGGCAAACCTCCATGCAGGATGTGTGGAGCTTTTCGTGCGCAAGAATGCAAAGCTTCGATACTCTACCATTGAGAACTGGTCCAAGAACATGTATAATCTCAACACCAAACGCGCTATCGTGGAAGAGGGCGGCGTGATGGAATGGGTCTCTGGTTCTTTCGGATCTCATGTCTCCTATCTGTATCCTATGACCATCCTGAACGGAAAAGAATCCCGAATGGAATTTACTGGGATCACTTTTGCGGGAAAAGGGCAAAACCTGGATACCGGTGCCAAAGTCGTGCATAACGCCCCGAACACCTCTTCTTATATCAACACAAAATCCATTTCGAAAGACGGCGGTGTCGGAACATTCCGCAGTTCTCTCGTGATCAATAAAAACGCTCCCCATTCCAAGGCATCTGTCTCTTGCGAATCTCTGATGCTGGACGACAGATCCCGTTCGGACACGATCCCAGCGATGGATATCCGCACTAAAGACGCCGATGTCGGGCATGAAGCGCAGATCGGTCGGATCAGTGATGAAGCAGTTTTCTATTTGATGTCCAGAGGGATCAGCGAGGAAGAAGCGAGGGCAATGATCGTCAGCGGCTTCGCAGACAATGTCTCCAAAGAACTTCCGCTGGAATACGCTGTCGAGATGAACAACCTGATCCGCCTGGAGATGAAAGGAAGTATCGGATGATGGAAAAAGAAAATACGATTCGCGTCAATCGGCTTCCAGCTATTACTTGGCACACTCTGAAAATCAACGATGCAACGCTGTCTGTTCCGGATCGTTTTACTGCACCGACGTGCACAATGGAAGGCAATCTTGCCTCATCGCCCGTTGAATTCAAAGAGATCCGTTCCGGATCTGGCGAAGCATTTGATAGCCTGTTAAGCGGGACCGCTGTTCAGACTTATGATGTCGTTTCCACAGACAACGCCGAAGTCCCCGTGCGTTTCCATTTTGCTCCTGTTTCAGATGCCGCGGAAGCTGCTGTCCTTAGATTGGTTGCGAAAAAGAACGAGAACCTGACGGTCATTACCGATATCACTGGGGAGGAGCATGCTTCGCTGTACCTACAGATCCTCCTGGATATCGACCAAGGAGCAACCGTGAAGTTGGTTCAGGTCCAGGCAATGCCATCCTCTTCGATCCTTGTGAACGCTGTTGGCGGAACAGTCGGGGAAAACGGAAATGTCGAACTTGTCCAGCTGCTTTTGGGTGGAGAAAAGACTTACGCTTCCAGTAGGATCTCTCTTTCCGGCAATGAGAGCAAACTAAACGCTTCGCTTGCTTATCTCGGGGAAAAAGATTCTCTTACGGATCTGAATTATCACGCTGTACACGAGGGAAAGCGAACTGAGAGCAGTTTTGAAACATACGGAGTCTTGCGGGACAACTCTCGCAAAACCTACCGGGGCACGATCGATTTTCTTCGCGGGTCGTCCGGCTCAGTCGGAACAGAATATGAAGATGTTCTTCTCCTCGGAGAAGACGTACGCAACAAGTCCATTCCGCTGATACTCTGCGCAGAAGAAGATGTTCAAGGGGCACACGGAGCATCCATCGGACAATTGGATGACGACATGCTGTTTTATCTTGGAAGCAGAGGTATAGATCCCAAGACAGCTGAGAAATTGATGGCGAAAGCTAAACTGGATACCGTCGCTCATCGAATCGGAGACGAAAAAGCCGAGGAGATGGCAGAAACTACTATTGAAGGACAATTCTAGCCATGAGTTTGAACCGTTCGATCCGAGAGGAATTTCCCCTTCTCGTCAGCAATGACGTTGCCTACCTGGATAACGCCGCGACAGCTCAGCGTCCTGCCTGCGTTCTGGATGAGATACGCAGGTTTTACGAAAACGCCAATGCAAATCCCCTTCGCGGACTTTACGCTCTAAGTGTTGAAGCTACCAGCGAATACGAGAGCGCAAGAGTCGCCGTGCAGCAATTGCTTAACGCGGCTCATCCTGAAGAGATCGTTTTTACCCGCAATACGACTGAGGCAATCAATTTAGTCGCGTACAGTTACGGGCTTAACAAGGTCAAACAAGGGGACAACATAACCATCTCCATCATGGAGCACCACAGCAACATGCTTCCCTGGCAAATGGTAGCCGGCAAGACCGGTGCCACTCTCACCTATTTGGAATGCGAAAAAGACGGCGCTCTCACAGAGGATGCCATTCGAAACAACATCCCGGATAACACAAAGATCGTGGCAATCACCCATGTATCCAATGTCCTCGGAAGAACGACACCTGTTGAAACAGTCGTCGCCAGAGCAAAAGAAGTAGGAGCAGTGGTTCTTCTCGATGCTGCCCAGTCTGTCGCCCACATGAGAGTAGACGTTCAAAAACTCGGTGTGGATTTTCTCGCTTTTTCCGGGCACAAAATGATGGGACCTATGGGGATCGGCGCGCTTTACGGAAAGCGGGAGCTTCTTGAAGAAATGCCTCCGTTCCTGACAGGTGGTGAGATGATCGAATATGTAACACGAACCGGTGCGACTTACGCAGAACTCCCTCACAAGTTTGAGGCTGGCACCGTCAACGCTGCAGGGGCTGTAGGGCTTCATGCTGCGATCGATTTTGTGAATCGTATCGGATACGAAAACATGGAAGAGCGGGAACTTCTGCTGACCAGATTAGCACTCGACGGAATCAAGGACATCCCTCATGTGCATGTGCTTGGTTCCGAAGATCCCCATGAACACTGCGGCATCATCAATTTCACCATCGACGGCGTTCATCCCCATGATGTAAGCCAGATCTTGGACTCCGACAATGTTGCTGTTCGCGCCGGTCATCACTGCGCTCAACCTCTTCTGGCTTACCTCGGTGTAAGATCCACGACACGCGCCAGCATCATGTTCTATAATACAGAAGAAGAAATACAGCGCTTTTTGAAGAGCGTATCAACCGTTCGAGAGAGGATGGGCTACAGCGAATGATCGACAACAGAAGTTTCTACAATGAGATCCTGACAGAACACAACATGCATCCGGATTTCAAATATGATTTGGAAAACGCTGACCTCATTCTAGATGGGATAAACCCCTCCTGCGGCGACGAGATCACTCTCAAATTGAAAGTTGAAGACGATGTGATCGTAGACGGTGCTTTCGTCGGTGACGGCTGCGCGATCTCTCAAGCATCAGCAGATATCATGCTTGGGATGATCATCGGGAAGACAAGAGAAGAAGCTCTTCACTTGGCTGACATCTTCATCCGCATGATCAAAGGCAACGCCACTGAAGAGGAAATCGATGAACTGGAAGAAGCAGGTGCTCTTCGTGATATCAGCCACATGCCTTCCCGGGTAAAATGCGCTGTCCTCGGATGGCACACTCTGGAGGAGATCTTCAAAAACCGTTCTTCCAATAATACTTAATTTGTGCAACTCATCGTTCGTTTTGTACATATGTCTCAGTAAAAAAAGCGGAACTGTCCACACTGTGGTGACGGTTCCGTCTTTATTATTTGTATGATACTTCCTATAGAGTCATGAGGATCCCGTCATTCTCTTTGGACAGCACCTGGATCCAGGATCCTTTGCGCACGAGCAGGTAGATGATGATACATTTCAATATGTCTAATACCTTTTCGATCCAATAGAACGGGATGATCGAAACGGAGGTAAAGTAAGCAAGGATCACAGCTACAACAACACTGACTCCCCAAATAAATCCGGAGTCGAAAAGAAAAGTGGTGACTGTCTTCCCGCCTGAACGAATGATGTAGTAAGCTGCGTTGTAAAACGAGTTGAGAACGGCGTCAAATGCTTCTCCCCACACCAGCCATTTTGCGATCTCATGCACCTCAGGTGATAGATTGGGATATAAGACAGGAACAAGAGGTCCCAGCACCAACAAAAGCAGACCTACGCTAAGACCAACGAAAACAGAGAACCCCATCAACTTTTTGCTGGCTGCCTCTGCCCCATCTTTGTCTCCCGCTCCCAGCAGATTCCCCATTACGACACCGATGGCTGCCCCCAAAGCGAAGATCGACACACTGGTCAGCATCTGTACTGTCGTGGCGATATTGACAGCAGCAACAGAACTGAGTCCCCGATAAGAATAGCATTGTGTGATCGTCGCCACGCCAATTTGCCAGATCGTCTCGTTCGCTGTCAAAGGAAGACCGGTCAGCAGGATCTGTTTTGCCAGTTTCTTTGGAACTTTAAGGGTCTTGAACACTCCTTTTAGGAAAGGCAACCGATCCGGATGTGTATGGCACCATACGATGTTTATCAGCGACTCCAACACACGGGATGAGATCGTCGCGACCGCAGCTCCATCGATGCCAAGTCTCGGTATCAAAAGAAAGTTGATCGCGAGACTGGATACGATCCCCACCATACTGGAGTACATTGGCACCAGATTCTGATCGTTCACTCGAAGAATGCTGGTGTATCCCATATTGAGCCCGAGAGGCAAAAAGGAGATCACAAGAAGCCTCAGATACCTGGTTCCCTCCCTCAAGGCAAGATCGACATCCGAGCCCTCTGCATCACTGAAGATATACAGTTTGACCAGCGGTTCCCCAAAAACGAGGAAGATCGCGGCGGAGACGGCAGACACCAGCAATGCCATAAGGATCATAAAACGGAAGGTGTTCCTCAAATTGTCCATATCTTTATTGCCGTGATACTGGGCACCAAAGATCTCAGCTCCGGACATGGTCCCCCAGATGCACATGATATAAATACTTACCAACTGGTTCGCTACCGCGACACCCGCTAACTGTTCCGTCCCAAGTCTTCCAACCGTCACATTGTTCACCAGACTGATCAGATTGGTAAACGTGTTTTGAATCATCATAGGAAGCGCAATCGAAAGCACCAGACGGAAGAATTTCTTATCCGGTATGTATGCGCTCAGTCTTTTTCTCATAAAACCCTCAAATACCTTTTCACTCAGACCCTAATCTAAGCATACAGGGTCATTTTCTTTTTCCATAGACTATGCTAAACTACTGTGTAACACAGTAGTCAAGGGGTATTGCATGTCCAGACAAGATAACTTCTATACCGTAAATGATTTCGCTCAAGCTGTGGGTACCACAAAGGATACGCTTCTGCATTATGACCGCATCGGTCTGTTCTGTCCGGAGTATGTCGCAGAAAATGGCTATCGGTATTATTCACCTAAGCAGATCTGGCTTTTTACACAGATACGCAATCTGAAAAAGATGGATGTCGGTCTCAAAGATATTCGCTCCTACATGGACACACGGACACCGGAAAACTACCTGAATCTGCTTAAGCACCAAATGGTGGAGGCAGAAGAAGAGATCGAACGGCTTCACAATATGATCGACTCCATGGAATACTCTCTTCAAAACGTTGAAGATGCACTTGGAAGAGAAGAAGCCTATCGTGTCGTTCACTGTGAACCTGTCTGGGGCATACGTACACAGACTGTTGAAGAAGCCTTCGGCAAGGATTTTTTGAAGTTCTGGAAACGCTTAGAGACCAAATACGACTTCGCATCCAGCCCATTGACCGGCGCTATACGCATGGACGAGATCCTGGCTGGTATCGATCTCGGGGATCAGTGTGACTATCTGTATCTTCGCCTGAATCCGAAACGCCATCCAAAAGCAGAGATCGTCCGTCCTGAAGGTGATTTTCTGATCGGTTACCACACCGGAAGAGACGCTGATCTGATGGAGACCTATGAAAAAATGGTATCTTACGCCAAAAAGGAAGGGCTGATGTTTGGCGAATATGCCTATGAGGAATATCTCATCGGGCAAATCGCAGTATCAGACAGCCACAACAACGTGACAAAGATCTACCTTCAACTTGCAAAGAATTGAGGAAAGGGAAAGAATGGATAACGAAACGACTTGTTCGATACAAGACAGACTGCTCTCTCTTGCCGAACCGGAATACAGAGAATTTCAAGCGAAACTGATCCCCAATATTCCTCCTGATCACCTTATTGGCATACGTACTCCTGCTCTTAAGAAACTGGCGAAGGAATTAAACGGGACTGAAGCGGCTATCGCCTTTCTGGATGCTCTTCCGCACACTTTTTTCGACGAAAACCAACTCCACGCTTTTTTGCTGGAAAAGTGTTCTCCTTATGACGTTTGCCTGAAGAAAGTTGACCGTTTTCTCCCCTATTTAGATAATTGGGCAACCTGTGACCAGCTGAGCCCTGTGATCTTTAAAAAGAATCTCGAAAAACTTGTACCGGAGATCTTGAGATGGACTTCTTCCGAACATATCTACACGGTCAGATTCGGGATAGGCATGCTGATGCGTTATTATCTGGAAGATCTCTTTGATCCCCAATTCCTTGAGATTGTATCTCGGGTCAAGTCCCAAGAGTACTATGTCAGGTTGATGGTAGCGTGGTACTTCGCTACTGCGCTGGCAAAGCAGTATGATACTGCGTTGACTTATCTGGAGGAACACAAACTCGATGAGTGGACGCACAACAAGACAATCAATAAAGCCGTTGAGAGCTACCGCATTTCCGAAGAGCGGAAAAACCATCTTAAAACCCTGAAGATCCGTAAGAGGAATCCATAATGTATGGTATCTACATCCACATCCCATTCTGCGTTCGAAAGTGTCCTTACTGCGATTTCTATTCTGTTGCCGTTGAAGATGAACTCAGAAAACGATTTCTTAGTGCTTTAAAAAATGAGATACTGTCCTTTGGACCAGTCGACGCAGACACAATATATTTGGGCGGAGGAACCCCCTCACTTTTAAAACCGCAGGAGATCTCCGATATCTTGGAAATCCTGAGATCTCATAATCGCTTATCTGATGACATTGAGATCTCGATGGAGTGCAATCCCGCATCCGTAACAAAATCCGAACTCAAAGAGTTTCGCTCTGCAGGGATCAATCGGCTTTCTATCGGCTGTCAGAGCTTCCAGCAGGATCTTCTCGCCCATCTCGGCAGGCTTCACTCCGCCGAGGAGTCAAAACGCACAGTATATGACGCGCAGGAATCTGGATTTTCCAATATCTCCGTAGACATCATGCTCGGCATTCCTTATGCGACGGTTGAAACCACAAAAAAAGACGCTGAAGTCGCAGCATCACTTGGAATACAGCATGTCTCCGCTTATCTTCTCAAGATCTGTGAGGGGACTCCTTTTGCAGCAGGTGTCCCCGGAGTTCCTTCAGATGATGAACAGGCAGATTGCTACAGGGCATTCTGCGAAGTAATGGATGCCTCTTCCCTTTATCAATATGAGATAAGTAATTTCGCTCTCCCGGGATTCGAATGCAAGCACAACCTCAAATACTGGAACTGTGGGGAATGGCAAGGGTTCGGTCCTGCTGCTCACATGAGCAATGGCGAGAAACGCTTCTCCTTCCCGAATGATCTATCTTCTTTCCTTGCCTCTTTTGAGAGCGAGATCCCCTCTCACCCAACGTCCTCATTTACAATAGAAGGTACTGTGGATGCAGAAGAATATATCATAATGGGTCTTAGAAAAAGTTCTGGTATCTCTCGGGCTGACCTCCGAAACAAATTTAATCGTTCGTTTTCTAAGGAACAAGAGAAATTCCTTCTTGAGTGTCAGAAACACGGACTTGTAGATTTGGATAAAGATACGGTCCGTCTCACCAGGGAAGGCTTTCTGCTTTCCAACTCGATTCTTTCTGAAATCATGGAATGATCTTTCCTATGTCAAAGAGCAGCAACTGTTTTGAAGCAGTTGCTGCTCTTTGATGAAACGATAGAAAGGCAATGCATACCTCTTATACTATATTGGGGACTTTAGCATCTTCGTTCGCAAAAAATACTGTTGCTTTGTAAGCGTAAAACGTAGAGTCGGATTTTAGAACCGGCTCTATTTCTTTATACTCCAATATATAAGTTACGAAGGATCCGTGGACTGGCGGAAAGTTCCAGACAGTTTCGGAAACTTCCG
>JAFUBI010000004.1 GCA_017460285.1 Oscillospiraceae bacterium
CAGATCATACACTGAGTTTTTGAAAGGGTCTTTTCACCGCTTATCAGACCTATCATAAAAAACATTTTATTCTCTATGCCTCGTTTTTTTAAAACAGCAGTGTTGACATGGAAAAGTCAATACTGCTGCTTTCATGATCTTACAACTCACACAGTTCTGCGAATCTTGTTTGTCGTTGTTTTTGGGAATGGATCCTGCCGGATGACAACCTTACGGATCTGTTTGTAACTTGGCAATTCTTTCATGTTCTGCCAAATATCCGCAAATATCTCAACTTCCGTATGATCCGTTTCCTCTCCCAAATAAACTTCAGCCATCAACTCGTAATCTACACCCTGATCATTCTTGACACCTCGAACTACTACTTCTTCTATGTAATCTATCGGTTCGATGTAGTTTTCTATTTCTTCAGGATACACATTCTTACCGTTATCCAAAACGATAATATTCTTTTTTCTTCCGGTGATCATCAAGTGACCTGTGCTATTAAATTTACCATAGTCTCCAGTGTAAAACCAACCATCCTTTATGGCTTCAGCGGTTGCCTCGGGATTCTTGTAGTATCCCTTCATCACCGTATCACCCTTCACAATGATCTCTCCGATTCCCTCTTCATTTGGAGAATCCAACTTAAGTTCAAGACAATCAAGAGCAAAGCCAACAGTATCCGGTGTACAATCCCCGTCCGGGTTTCCTGCTACAAGAGGTGAACACTCTGTAATACCATACCCTATACAGAAAACAAGTCCGATACTCGTAAAGAACTCACCCAATTCCGGAGGAGCATAAGCACCGCCGCACAGTATCTTTTTCATGTTTCCACCGAAGACTTCGTGTACCGACTTAAAGACAAGCCTTCGGATGTCAATACCTATTTTCCGAATAGATTTTGAAGCGAAAACAGCCCTTTCAAACTGTTCTTCCCTTCCTTGCTGTTTTATGTTCTTACGGAACGTATTCACCATAAATTGAGCAATTGCAGGAACAAGGAACGTATATTCAGGATGGAACAACTGCATATCCTTTACGATCTCACGCATATTCTGATTGATGCATAGAGTCGCGTGATTGTGCATTGACCCCAGAATATTTACGACCGCCTCATAGGTGTGATGATATGGAAGAACAGAAAGGCCAACACTGTACAAATGAGAACATGTCAAGCCATAGTGCACATCGGAGCAGATATTCCTTTCTGTGAGCATGACACCCTTGGCAACGCCGGTAGTGCCACTCGTATATACCAGGTATTTCAATTCGTCCGGATCACTCTTCAGCGCATCGTATTCCTCTCTAGGAAGAGTTCTTCCTCAGACAGAAGTTTCGAATATGAAAGAAATCTTCCCTCATCTTCCGAACGATCAAACCCGATGAAATAATCAATGTTCGGAAGGTTATCCACGTTCTCCTGAACCCACTTTTCATATTTACCGCTATAAAACAGTATTTTTGCTTCGCCTTCTGTAAGGATATGAAGCTTGTCTGCGGAAGGAAGATCTTTGTCGACCGGTAAAAATACTCCTGCACTCTTCAATACCGTAATATATACACAGATCCATTTAAAACTGTTTTCCCCACAGCAGGCAATATGGGATGCACCATATCCCATTTTGGTTAATACTGCTCCTAAGGATTCATTGATATCATAAAATTGCTGGAATGTTACATGTACGATCTCATCACTTCCACGAGCAGCACGGAACTGATATGCGTCTTTTTCTGGACAATCAGCTACCGCTCGGTCCAACATTTCACGTATGCTGTCAAACGCCTTACCTGTATAAACCGGACCTTTAGCCACGTTTCCACCCTCCTAAAACTCAATTACACCTTTTGCTATCCAATAGCAATAATTAATAATATTCTATCCTTTTTTGACCAAATTTCCATTATTTTCGACGATTTCCTTCACGCATTTACTTATTTGCATTTTTATGTAAAGTATAGTTGTCAGAAAAGAACAAAGATCGTTCAGAAACTGATCTCTTTTCTTTATTTTCGGGAAAAACTGCGATATATTATTGTTAAAGATAAGCGAAAAAAGGAGAAATATCGGTGTCTATAAACAGAGAAGTTAAAGTCACATGCCCGCATTGTGATGCCGTATCACCATTTCAAATCTGGCTCTCCGTCAACACAGCACAAAACCCTGAATTAAAGGGTTCTATCCGGGACAGATCCCTATTTCAATTCGAGTGCCCTTACTGTGGAGAAAAGACTGCAGTTGACTATGGCATGCTTTACCATGATCCGGATAACAAAGAACTTATCCATTACGCAATTAACAAAGAAAATGCGGATGAAGTCTATCATATGCTCACTGACGATGATAAAAAAGGAGCTTTCTCCTCTATCTTTGATCAAAAGTATCTGATTCGTATCGTTCGAAGCAAGAATCAACTTCTGGAAAAACTCGCTCTATTTGATGCCGAGTATGATGATCGGTTGATAGAATTATATAAATATCATCTTGAAAAGGCATTCCGTGAAGAACATCCAGAGTCTGAGAATGTTGAGATCTTGTTTTTTAGTGATCCAGAAGGCAACCCTATGCTGCAGATCTTTAACAACTGTGAAACACAAGGCGTTGTGCCACTGAACAATTCCTCATATTATGAACTGCTCCAAAAGCATGAGAAAGAAATGAGGGACTTTAGAGAGGACGATCCCGTTGTGGATCAGGAATGGGTCAAGACTTTTTTGAGTCCTGCTTATTTTGAGAAACCAGATATTCCACGAAATACCGATTATGAAATCAATTAAATACATTATTTTCCCATTTTAAAACGCAGGCTATCGCCTGCGTTTTTTGAATCATAAAATTTAGAACATACGTAAAAATAGTTTAGCCATGAAATAGCCGATCACTCCACACCCAGGAAATGTGCAAATCCACGTAAACACCATATCTTTCACAACATTCATTTTGACAGCGGATAATCTTCTCTCTGCACCCGCTCCCATAACTGAAGCTGTTTTAACCTGTGTCGTGCTCACGGGCATTCCTAAGATCGTCATAAATAACAGACAAAGCGCTGCAGCCAGGTCTGACGAGAAACCCTGGTACTTTTTTAAGCGAACCATATCCATTCCAACAGATTTGATGATCTTTTTTCCTCCAATAGAAGTTCCAACCCCCATAGTTAAGGAAATCAGCAAGATCATCCAGAATGGAATAGATACAGCAGATGTCTGGTCAATATCATTGCACAAGAATATCCCCAACAGCATGACTCCCATAAATTTCTGACCATCCTGTGCCCCATGCATAAATGCCATCGCAGCTCCCGCTCCAACCTGTGCATACTGGAAAAAGGAGTTCGTTTTTTGAGCCGGGATATGAGAAAAAATGATGACCACTACCCGACAGATCAAAAAGCCAAACACAAAACCTAAAACAGCAGAAAAGATCAGCCCTTCCAGGACCTTCAGCCACTCGTGTAGATTAATGCCTTCGATCCCTCCATTCAGCGCGATCGCTGCCCCACTCAATCCTGCTACAAGAGCATGGCTCTCACTAGTCGGAATTCCGAATACCCATGCTCCAATTGCCCAAATAACGATAGCAGCAGTAGCGGCACACAAAGCAATCAAAGCTTTATGAGTGTCTGTTCCGAAATTAGCCACGTTCTTTATAGTGAATGCAACACTGGAGTTAAAGGCAGACATCACCAAAACACCAAATAAGTTGCAAACGGCTGCCATCAAAATCGCAGGTCTGACCCCTATACTTCTTGTGGAAATACTGGTCGCTATGGCATTAGGAGCATCCGTCCAACCATTTACGAAAGTTACTCCCAAAGTAAGTACCATAGTCACCAAAAGCATCGGGTTCGTTAGGATCTGTTGGATTATGCTAAAAAAAGAAAGATCAGGCAAAGTAATACCTCACATTTTCGTTTATAGGTATCGATTATTCACTTTTTTAGTATACAGAGGAATCGCCTCGTTCTCAACAATCCTTTTGTACAACATGCTTATTATTTGTGGCATGATATTTACATTGTGCACAATCAATGATATACTAATTTGCGACTTATTCTCATTTTAGGGGAAACGAAATGGCAA
>JAFUBI010000067.1 GCA_017460285.1 Oscillospiraceae bacterium
ACTGTCTTGAGGAAAAGATCCGGAGTCATGAAGCGAGAGCAGGAACAGGTGCACAGATATCCGCCTCTGGGAAGGAGCCTCATGGCGAGATAGTTGAGTTCTTCATATCCCAGGCTGGCACTATGCACGGTGGAGCGGCTCTTGGTGAATGCGGGAGGATCCAGAATGATCAGATCCCACGGATGCTGTTTCGCTTTCAAAGTATCGTTGAGAAAATCGAAAACATCCTGCTGTTCAAATCTCACATTTGTGAGTTTATTCCTTTCAGCATTTTTCTCGCACTGCCGGATCGCTGGCGCAGAGATATCGATCCCCAGGACAGAGGCGGCGCCTGCGGCGGCGCAATTGAGAGCAAATCCGCCGTTGTGGGTACAGCAGTCCAATACGTGTCTTCCCTTCGCAAGTCTTGCAACAGCGGTGCGATTGTATTTCTGATCCAGAAAATATCCTGTCTTTTGACCGGATGCCACATCCACATCGAATAGAAGTCCGTTTTCCCGAATGATGACTTTTTCCTTAGGGATCAGATCAAAGCCGGGTACGTTGGGATAGCATTCGCTGTCTTCCATTCCTTCGAGAGTCCTCAGTTTTCCTTCGCTCCGCTCCCGAATGCAGGTTATCGGTTCACCTGCGTTCTCAAAAGTCTCCAAAAGAGCGGTGTAGATCTCCTGTTTTCTCAATTCAATCCCAAGACAGTAGATCTCAACGGAAAGAACATCTTCATACCGGTCGACAGTGAGCCCGGGGAATCCATCTGCATCTCCAAAGATGATCCGGCTGCAGTTGAAGTCCTTGCCCATCACGGTCTGGCGGTAATTGACTGCCCATTGGACTTTCCGCTTCCAAAAGGAACTGTCTACGACATCATTGGAGTTTGTGGAGACCGTGCGAAATCTCAGTTTGGAGTGAGAGTTGTAAAAACCGGTGGCAAGATATCGCTCCTTTTCGCTGTAGGCATAGCACACGGAACCGTCCGGGATGTCACAGTCTGTGGTGACCTCGGTGTCATAGACCCAGGGAAAACCGTTTTTTAATTCCTTTTCCCCTTTATTGGATATCGTAATAACAGGATAATTGAACATAATAAAAACCAAAAGAACGGATTGGACTCGCCCGGATCGTTGTAGATGACCCGGATTTCCTCATCTGGACCCAGCCAGGGGAAATCAATACTTAGTACTACAAAACCACCGGGATGGATAGGGTCGGAATAAGTATAACACAGAAAAATCCTGCAGAAGATACCATGCGGGCATCTACTGCAGGACAGTTTGAACAGGATTATGTTAGATGTAACTTGGCTTGGCGGTTCCGCAATAAACGCAGAATTTGCCTGTGTTTTCTTTACCGCACTCCGGACAGAACCAGCGCTTTACTTCAGGCTTCGGTTTGCCACAGTTTCCACAGAACTTTGTGGTATTCACGGTTCCGCACTCGCATGTCCATGTTTCCGGTACATCTGCTGCGGCAGCTTCAGCTGCCTGGAATGCGGCGATCTCTTCCGGAGTCAGTTCACCGGAGGATGCGACTTCTGTAGGAGTTCCAACTACCGGTTCACCGTAGGAAGCGGGTTTCAGAAGATGTTGCAGGAGCTGGCATTTATACTCCAGATCGTAGTATGCCTGGCAATCACGGCTGGTCGGCTTCTCATTGCCCTCCATCTCGAACTTGATAGTCTCGAACCAGGGGGAGTTCACGGTGATGGTCACATAGAACTCATAGGAGTACTTATACTGTGGGGGATCATAACTGACACGTTTTCCCTCAACGGTCTGATAGAGTTCATCCTTGTCTTCATCTACCTTGTAGGTAACATCAAGGACCTGGGAAAGGGAAATGATGTCAGGATTGGATTTTTTCCAATTGGTCAGGCGGGTGACGATGAAATTTCTTGCCCTCTCATCCACGTAGACTTTCGTCGTTCCGTCAATGAAAGTGGTCGGATTGAAACGATCCAGTTTTGCCTCGTTCTCCGCACGATAAGCCAACTGAGCCTGAATATCCTTCACAGAAGTGTGGGAGCGTCCCACGAAGAAAGGAGAGAGTTTTGCTGCGCAGTCCTTACACATGTTTCCGTCTGCCAGTTTGCGGTTTCCGAGAAGACCGATCTCTTTTCCGCAGATCGAGCAGATCTTCTTATCAAAAAGACCCATAAATTGCCTCCTGTAATCTTAATTTCCTTAATCATTATACATGGAAAGAGAGCGGACAAAGGTATACTTTCGTAGGAAAGTTGCATCAGACGATCTGTACCGCAAGTTTGGCAGGAGCGCAGATCGCGGATTCGCCCGGTTCTCCGATCCAACCGAATGCCTCACAGATCTTGTCCGGGCATAAACTGTTTACGAACCGGATCCGCCCGTTCCGAACTTCCAGTGTTGCCGTCAAATCGCCTTTGATCGTATAGTCGTTGTCTTCGTTCAAAGGCAGTTCTGCAATGATCTCACCTTTGTAGGACACAACAGCTTTCACGCCGGAAGGACGTCTTCCGCCATGAGGCAAATAGATCAAGAGGATCAGAAGCAATGAGAGCGAAATAAGGATCAGTAATTCTTTTTTGTGAAAGAGTTTTAATTCCATGCTTGAAGTATAACATCTTAAATAACAGAATGTCCCACAGAAACCTCTATTCTGTTTTCGGATTGGGACTTTAGAAGTATGCAGTTGTCTGTTCAATATGGTTTAATAAGGATATCATGTTGGATGTAGGAGGTAACTCTATGGAAAACGGGAACAAGAAATGGATATGGGCAACGGCGATCCTTGCGATGCTGCTCATCGCGCTGTTAGGATTTCTTGCAGGCATGTACTTTGGGAAAGGAAACAATCTGTTTGGACCGGGAACACAGACAGTAGATCCGGGAACGCCTCAGATAAATAACGGCGGAAGTTCGGGAGACTCCGGGACTTCCGGAAGCGGAACGAAACCCAGTGCATCCGGAAGCACTTCTTCCGGGTCTAGCACTGCCGGCTCCGGTACGGATTCCTCTTCGAAACCGGAAACTCCGTCAGCGCCATCCTTTGAGGTCCTCACTACGAGACAGATCCTGGACTCCTCCATGTACTGGGGAGATGACAGCGGCTATGTAGGACTGATGGCGACCGCAGGGGGCAACTATGATGTCATGATCGGCGATGAGGTCTTCCATACCTTGCAGATCCTCATTCTCGATGAGGATGAGATCGAAGGGTTCACATACAACTGTGTCCTTGATATGGAGAGTTATGTGGATGACCATGAAGCTACTTCTCCGCTCTACTGCTATCAGGATGAGTACGGCGGCTGCCATATGAAGTTTCTGACCTGGGACGGAATAGTTCTAGATGTGGAACCGATGACACAAAATCCGTTGAAAAAATTTGCCCAATAAAGATCTGAAAAACAGTGGCCTTCGGAGAGATCCGGAGGCTTTTGTGTTGAAAAGCATTCAAGCCATTACAAGCGACGGACAGATGTTGTATACTGGGAAAAACGATACGATCTGAGGTGTCAGCAAATGCAAACAGTAAAAGAATTCGTTGCCGAGAATAAAGAGGCTTTGATCCGGGATATTGGGCGGTTGGTTGCTATCAACAGTGTCAAGACGGAACCAGTCGAGGGTGCGCCCTATGGAGAGGGCGTCAGAAAGGTTGAACTGGAAGCGATGGAGATCGCGAAAGAACTGGGATTTACGACCGTTCATGACTGCGAGGGCAGGATGGCTTATGCGCATGTCGGACCGGAAGACAAGTTCCTCGGGATCATCGGGCACGCAGACGTGGTTCCTGTGACGGAAGGATGGTTCCGTGATCCCTTCGAGATGTTTGAAAAAGAAGGATATCTTGTTGGACGGGGCACCGGGGATGATAAAGGACCTCTTCTTGCGGCAATGTATGCCTGCAAGTACTTGATGGAGAACGACATTCCTCTGCGCTATGGACTTCGAGTCCTCATCGGCTGTGATGAAGAGTGCGGGATGAGCGATATTGAATACTATTTGGCGAATTATCCGGAGCCGGTCTTCACATTCACGCCGGATGCCGGATTCCCGGTGGGACATGGCGAAAAGGGGATCTATGAGGCGGATCTCGTTTCGGATCCTGTTGATGGCAAGATCGTTTCCTTATTCGGCGGACTTGCTTCCAATGTAGTTCCGGACAAGTGCACGGTCGTATTGAAAGAGGTGTGCGCGGATTGTCTCAGAAAAGCAGTGGGTGAAAGTGACCGTTACGAGATCTCGGAAAAGGATGGGCTCGTCACGGTCGTAGCGCACGGTGTGGCGGCTCACGCAGGGATGCCCTTTGAATCGGTCAACGCCAACGGACTGATCGCGGACCTGCTCCTGAAAGCGGATGTTCTGGAAAGTGAGGAGAAAAAAGCTGTAGAGTTCATGAGCAGAGTCATGGAAAACGTCTTCGGAACCTTTGAGGGCATAGATGGGGAGGATGGGTGTTTCGCACCGACGACCCTCATCTGCGGCATGGTTCGCAAGCAGGAAGACGGGAGTTTTCTGGTCAACGTCAACAGCAGATACAATACCTCCATCACTGCGGAAGATATCGAAAAGAAAGTCTCTGCTACTGCTGAGGAGTGGGGTTATCACGTGGCGAACTGTGACAATTCCGGACCATTCTATATGGAACCGGATCACCCGGCTGTAAAACTGATGTGTGACATCTACAACGAGGTCACCGGAGAGGATGAGAAACCATTTGTCATGAGCGGAGGCACTTATGCCAGGCACATGCACAATGCGGTCTCGTTCGGATGTGAGAAGCCGAGCGAGAAAGCTCCGGACTGGGTCGGCGGGTGCCATATGACCAATGAGGGACTTTCCATTGAGACGCTCATGCAGGCTTTTGAGATCTATATCGAGACTTTGATCCGACTGCAGGATGTGGAATTCTGATATTTAACAAAGTAACAAAAGATGCCAGGGCAAGGAAGAGTTGCTCTGGCGTCTTTTCTACTTGTTATCAGGAGACTTGCACTTTTCTTGAACAAAAACAACCTCCAAAGAATAGGATAGTGCTGGTTATCAAGCATCACTACCAGATCCAATGGAGGCTGAAAACAAAGAGGATAGGATTAAAGCATGTACACTCTAAAGCAGATCTTAGTCTCTCGCCCAGTTTCTGGAGCGCTCGACTGCGCGGTCGAATCCCGCAACAAGGGCTTCACGTCTCTCCTGATCGATCTGAGGCCAGAAGAGCTGGTCTGCCGCATATTTTTCTCTTAGTTCGTCCAGGTTTTTCCAGATCCCTACGGCAAGACCCGCGAGGCAAGCGGCGCCCATAGCCGTCGTTTCAAGTATCTTGGGCCTCACGAGTTCGATACCAGTGATGTCGGACTGGAACTGCATCAGGAAGTTGTTGAAAGAGGCACCGCCATCCACTTTCAGATCCTGAAGATTGTATCCCAGGTCGCTTTCCATGGCTTTCAGCACGGAGTTCGTCTGGAAAGCGATAGATTCCAAAGCGGCCCGGATGATGTGGTTGCGGTTGGCGCCACGGGTCAGACCAACGATAGTTCCTCGTGCATACATATCCCAATATGGGGCGCCTAATCCTGTGAAGGCAGGAACAACGTAAACGCCTGCAGTATCTTTGACTTTTGTGGCGAAGTACTCGGTGTCCGCAGCACTGTCTACAAGATGAAGTTCGTCGCGGAGCCACTGTACAACAGCGCCTCCGACAAAGACGGAGCCCTCCAGTGCATACTGCACTTTGTCCGGTCCGGTGGCCGCGATGGTGGAGACCAGACCGTTTTTGCTGTATACCAAATCGGAACCGGTGTTCATGAGGGTAAAGCACCCTGTTCCGTAGGTGTTTTTGGCTTCTCCCTTATCAAAGCAAGCCTGACCGAACAGAGCGCTCTGCTGATCTCCCGCGATGCCGGCGATCGGGACATTGTGTCCGGCGAAGTCCATATATCCGTAGATTTCACTGGAGGAACGTACTTCGGGAAGCATACAGCGTGGGATCTCAAGTTCTTCAAGGAGACGGTCATCCCAACGGAGATTTCGAATGTCATAAAGCATGGTTCGGGACGCATTGGTGCGATCCGTTACGTGAACCTTTCCGCCGGTGAGTTTATAGACGAGCCAGCAGTCGATAGTTCCGCAAAGAAGCTCTCCACGCTCAGCACGCTCTCTGGCACCTTCCACATGATCCAGGATCCATTTGATCTTGGTTCCGGAAAAATAGGCGTCGATCAGGAGACCGGTCGTTTCACGGATGTAATCCGATAGACCGCGATTTACGAGGTCTTCGCAGATGTCTGCAGTGCGGCGGCACTGCCATACGATAGCATTTGCGATCGGCTTTCCCGTGTCCTTTTCCCACACGACGACGGTTTCGCGCTGGTTTGTGATCCCGATGGCGGCGATGTCGCCGGGATTGATACCGCTCTTCGCAACGGCTTCTGTCATTACACCGAGTTCGGTAGAATAGATCTCGGTGGCATCGTGTTCGACCCATCCCTCTTTGGGATAGTACTGCGTGAATTCGCGTTGAGAAACGGAAACGATCTGCAGATCTTCATCAAACAGGATCGCACGGGAACTGGTCGTGCCCTGATCCGCTGCAAGGATGTATCTCGCCATAAGCTTTCTCCTTTGGATGTATTAATATCTGATTGTATTATACATTATAATGAAATAAGGAAGAAACAAATCTGCGTAAGCACAACTCAGTGCCATGCAGATCTCAACCAAACACAAAGAGGAGGGCAACGCTCGGACTTCTGAGCAAAACACGATGAAAGAGATCAAAAAAGTAGTTTTGGCGCTGGTAGCAGTCGCTGTTTGTCTAGGAATCGGTTACTTTACCGGACTCAGTTTCAATGAATTCTTTGGCGGCATGGAGTTTAACTTCGTTTCGCTTCTGAAGGTTATCGCTGTTGTGGGAGTATTGGTCGCGGTGGATTCGCTGCTGAAACTTTGCTGCAATAGCATCCGAAAAGAGAGCACGTTCCTGACCATCCTGAAGAGCCTTTTGGACTATATCACTGCGATCCTTGCGGTGGTCTGGTCACTGCGAATACTCGGAGCGGATATCAACGGCATCATTGCCGGACTAGGGATCTTAGGCTTGGTGATCGGCATGTCCGCGCAGGACATCATCAATGATCTGGTGACCGGTCTGTTCCTCCTTTTTGAGCAGGAATATAAGGTGGGCGACATCATCGAGGTAAACGGTTTCACCGGCAGAGTCACGGAGATGGGCGTCCGCACGACCTGTATCACGGACAACGGCGGAAATGAGAAGATCATCAACAATTCTGCAATGAAGAATATCCTGAACCGGTCTTCGTATCGTTCATCTGCGGTCATTGATGTTGCGGTCCCTACCGACAAGCTCAACAAGGTGTTGAACGCGGACTTCGGAGAGATCAAATGCCTCGGTCTGGAAAAGATGGGTGGGAAAGAAGTGACGGTGCGCTTTGTGAAAGAGTGCGATGAGGCAGAAGTATACGATGTCCGCAGGCAGATGAATCTTGAATTGTTGGAGAGACTACAGAAATTAGAGGTCCTGTAAGATGCAGGAGAGAGAGTTCACAGCTGAATATGCTCCGCTGCCTGAGGAGTTTGAGGGACAGGGAACATGGGTCGACATAGAAGAGCCGAAGAAGAAAAAGAATCTTTCAAAAGCTGTTTTGTGTGCGGCTGCTGCCATGCTGCTGTTCTCTTTGACCATCCAGCCACAGTTCCTGTATGGATCGGGGATCCATATCCCTGAGAGTCCTGTTGAGCCGGAACCGGTCATTGTGGAGCCTGAACCCGAGCCGGTCATCGAAAATGATTCTCCGGATTACGAGATCCTTGGGTTGTGGAACTATGAAGAGGAATACTACTGCTTCTCGGAGGATGGAAGCGGATTCTATTACTCGGGAGAGTGTTTCAGTCCCGTATCCTGGGAAGTGAGCGGGATAGATTACGCTTACTTCGGAGGCGGCTTATTGTTTATTGATGAGAAGCAGAGCGCAGTTGACCGATTCAAAAGTATCACTCGAGAAGGTGAAGGCGGAATATACCTGGATTCTCACGTAACTGGAGGACAGGAACTGTTTGTGCCTGCGGCTTCCATGTACATTCCATTTGACATCTTTGAGTTGTTTGAAGAGCCTGTTGAAGACAGGATCCAGGGTTACTGGAGATATGAAAACTCTCTGGACCCCTATCCCAGTGTGATGCCGCTGTACGTAGAGCTGGCAGATGGAAACAAGGGAATGCTGCATACCCAGTCTTATAACGGGACCTCAAAATTTGAAAGTTTTAAATTTGAATTTGACAAGGATGTTCCAGGTAAGTTCTCGATGAAGTCTCTCGAGGGTGATGAGTTTACGTTCGAGTTTTACGATGAAGGATGGACAGCGTCTTTCTCAGCGGATGCGATGACGGGATTCTATTTCGTGGACAAAGACGGTGAAGGACTTCTTGTTTATGGGTTCCACGGAGCGAGTATTTTGAGAAAAGAAGTGGATTATTGAGTATGGGAGAGAAAAGACAACTGGAACGATGGTTTTCCGTCTATGAATTGAGTTATTGGGCGTTGGTGTTCATCACGGACGGAGCTTACGCCAGTTTTCTGAGGTGTTTGGGCTATGGAGAGGCTTTCATTGGAAAGACACTGACGATGCTTGGACTGACCAGTTTGATCCTGATGCCTTTGGGTGGATTTCTTGCGGACAGGATCGGGCAATATAAGGTCCTTACAACGTTTTCTGCTCTGCTTGTGTGCGGTACGATCTGCCTCGTACAGATCGTACCTAGCAAAACCATGGTCTTTGTATATGCGGTCGTCGGAGGCGGCTTTACAAAGTTGCTTGCCGGTTTTCTGGACTCCTGGATCACCAAGATCTCCAAGGAGGAACCGGAGTTGGATTACGGACGGATCCGAAGCATGGGATCTATATCCTATGCGATCGCGTCTCCACTGTTTGGGAATCTGTTTTCCCTACTGGGATATTGGACATCCATCCCGCTTGGCATCCTTCTTTTCGTGGTGATGCTGTTTTGTGCCTTGAAACTGAGAAACCCTGTCTTAAAGGATGACAGAGAGGAAGGTCCTTCCTTTATGGAGGCGATCCGTTACCTGTTCGGAAACAGGACTTATATGATCTTTTTAGGCTGCTCTGTTCTGATGAATGTTACGATCCAGAGTTTCTTCGCATTTGTCGGGGTCCTGGTGGAAGATGTGGGCGGCACGGTGGGAACACTTGTAATCTATTATTTCATACTTGCGCTATTCGAGTTTTTCGTGGTGCGCAATTATTCGAAGATATCGGGAAAACTTGGACTGAAAAAGACAGTGACACTTGGAATGGTGGGAAGTTTTTTGAAATCGTTCCTCCACTCACTGGCGACTTCTGTCACTGGTATCTACTGCGCGACGGTCACTCAGTGTGTTTCGCTGGCGATCACTGTTCCCTCCAATGCGGTGTACCAACGGGAATGCGTGGAAAAGAAATATTTATCCACAGCGCTTCTCGTTATGCAGACGTGTTGCTCCGGATTCGTAACGTTTCTCCTATCCTCCACTTACGGGAAAGTCGCGGAAGAGTACGGAACCGGCATGATGCTGCGGCTCTTCAGCGTGTTTGCTCTGATAGCAGCCGTATTGTTCTGGTTTTTGGCACCTAAAGATGATGCGCAGGAGGTCCTGAATGAGTAGTGTGGTGAGAGTCGGCCTCGCGATCTTGATCCTGAAAGAGGACGAGGTCCTTCTTGGACATCGTTCAAAAACCGGAAAAGACACGGGAGGGATCTTTGAGCCAGATACCTGGACCGTTCCGGGCGGAAAACAGGAAATGGGTGAGACCATGTTTGAAGGAGCGATACGGGAAGTACAGGAGGAGACGGGACTCGTGATCTCCGACTTGGAGCTGTTCAGCGCTTCAGACGACATCGCACCGGACCGGCACTTCGTGACTTTGCAATTTATTGCTCATTCGCATGAAGGAGAACCGAAAGTCATGGAGCCCGAAAAGGAAGACGAGTGGAGATGGTTCCCGCTGAATGCTCTTCCTTCAAATCTGTATTCGCCCACGAAACGATTTTTGGACAAGTATTTGGAGCGGTGAACAGTATGGAACTATCTCAATATGAGGATAAATGCGTCCATGTCCTGACGATCGACGATGAGATCTTTGAGGGTAACTGTGCGTGGGATTCCAGTGAGTACTGCTGGCATGAGTATGGAAGGGAGGAGGAAGCCCTTCGGATCGATCAGTGGATATTCTATAAGAGCGACATAAAAGAGGTCCAGGTCATTGAAGAGAAGGATAAATATCTCTGGATGAATAAAACAGAGCACAGGATGCATCTGGACCCGCAGCCGTTCCGCATGATCGAATCCGGAGGGAAGACCTTTGAACTTCGTCTATACGATGAGAAGAGGCGTGAGATCCAGGAGGGAGATATCATCCGGTTCGAAGACTCCACAGATGAAGAAGAGATCCTCAAGGTGCTTGTTAAGAAACTGCATGTCTTTAAGTCCTTTAAAGAACTATATGACAGTCTTCCCTTGACAAAGTGCGGGTATACCGAATCAGATGTGGCAAAAGCTTCCTGTTTGGATATGGAGAAATACTATTCACCGGAAGAAGAGCGAAAATATGGCGTTGTAGGTATCGAGGTTGAACAGATATAATGACAACGAAAAAAGCATCGGAACTCACGAGGTGAGAACCGGTGCTGTTTTTTTTGTGCCCATTTTATCGCGCTTCGTCCCGATAGGCCATGAAGTAGTAGTGAAACAGCAGATCTAAAAAGTACTCCATCCCGTACATGGTGTATGCATTTCGGAATTGCTTTTGCTGGCTTTGAGTGATGGATATCTTTTTTCCAATGTAGAAAATCGAGGAATAGACACTTTCAAAAAGGCTGGAATGATTCAAAGTAATCAAACATTTGTAAGGAATGCATTTGCTGAGTTCTCCCTGGATGGCTATCGCATAGTTTCCAGTAACGGAACAAGTGATGACCATATCGTTACGATCCATCTGATCCAAAAGACCGGAACTAAGGGATGAACTAGTAACGACTCGGATCAGCTTTCCCATGGTCAGCATCTGCTGCTGGAAGTTTTTAACGGCATCTCCAGAGCCTTCTGCGGTCATGAGGACAACAGTATCGGCGTCGTGTATCCTTCGTGCAAGATTCGTAAGAGTGACTGGTTTAACAGTTGAGTTGATGTCGTCCATCATGTTCTTGATGGATTCCGAAAGATAGCGATTATAGTCTGTGTGATCTGTATAGTCCGTATAACTGCGTTGGTGGGCGATTAGATCCTTTGAAGCCTCCTTCAGGGAAGTAAAACTGTCGAAGCCAATGTTCTTGATGAAACGCTGGATACTGGACCGGGAAAGGTAGCATTGGTCGGCGACCGTATAAATGCTGGTGTTCGAAAGCTCGTACAGATGATCCAAAAAATATTTGGCAATGATAAAGTCGGTACTGTTTTCATCATTGGTATTAAGGATGTTGAACAAAGAGGTAGCGAGATTGAACCTTTTAATTCCTGTGACCATTTTTTCCATTTCCTTTCAAATCAAGTTTAACAGACAGTATTTGTGGTGTCAAAACTTGATACCAAACCAAAGGGACGTGTCATGAGAAGAAACCGAGGGCACGTCCTTTTATTTTTATAATTTTTAGTAGAAGATCATATATTTTTTCGGAAAAAGGAGAGTTTTTTATGAAACATAATACAAATCCTGTATTCCCGAAAGGATTCCTCTGGGGAGCTTCTTCCGCTGCTTGGCAGGTAGAGGGAGCAACGTTGGAAGATGGGCGCACTTCTGCGATCATCGACCTGAATTCTCAGACGAAGAAGCCTTTTGCGGACAACTCCGTCGCAGCAGATCATTATCACCATTTCAAAGAAGATGTCGCACTCATGAAGGAATGCGGCTTCACAAGCTATCGTTTTTCTTTGTCCTGGTCAAGGATCATCCCTCATGAGGATCGCAAATTGAATGAAAAAGGGGTCCAGTTCTACAACGACCTTATCAACGAGCTGGTAGCTGCAGGAATCACTCCGATCGTAACACTTTATCATTACGATATGCCTTGCTGGGTCGATGAGAAATATGGCGGATGGCACAACCGCGCTATCATCGATGAGTTTGAATTCTATTGCAAAACCTGTTTTGAACTGTTCGGTGACAGGGTCAAGTACTGGCTTTCCATAAATGAACAGAACATGCAGATCGTGTACGGCCACTGGCTAGGCGTTTCGAAAGGCTGTACGGATTGGTTCAAAGAGAAGTGGGATATCAACCATATCATGAATCTCTGCCATGCTAAGGCTGTCAATGCCTGCCACGAAATGGTGGAAGGTGGAAAGATCGGTCCTGTTCCTGGATATGTTCCGATCTATCCGAAATCCTGCAAGCCAGAGGATCAGATCGCTGCAATGAATGCGGAAGAGTTCACTGAAAAAATCTGGGACGACACCTACGCGTACGGGGAATATAGCACGTTCCTCAAGAACTACTGGAAAGAAAATGACATTCATCCGGATATCCGCCCGGGTGACCTGGATTTACTTAAATCTGCGAAGATCGATTTTATCGCAGTCAACTGTTACAGATCCGATGTCGGCATGGCTCCGGATAACAGTTACGTTCAGGAGATCGGACTTAACAAATATGGAAGGAAGGGAGAATTCATCTATACGAATCTCCCCGGAGAATATGCATTGGACCGCAATCCCTATGTTGAAACCACTGACTGGGATTGGCACATTGACGGAACATGCATGCGTTATGCGCTGAGATACCTTTGGGATCATTACCACCTCCCTATGGTGATCACGGAAGCTGGCTTCGGTGCTCATGAAGACTTGGACGAAGAGGGGAAAATCCACGATCAATACCGCATCGATTATTTGCGCGATTACATCTACAATGTGGGGCTTGCCATTTCAGACGGTGTTGAGGTGTTCGGGTTTAACCCATGGTCTTTCACGGATCTACTGTCCACCGGAAACGGCATGGCCAAACGCTATGGGCTCGTGTTTGTAAACCGCACCGATGATGATCTGAGAGATCTGAAACGCTACAAAAAAGATTCCTTTGATTGGTACTCCCAACTGATAAAGTCCAATGGACAAGATTGGGGCAAAGATATGGCGGAATGGGCAGGATTCGAGGGAAGAAGCGAATTAGCGAGCGATATCGTAGCAAAACAGAATGAGCAATAAAACAAAAACAATATTTTAAGGAGGAAAACATGGCAAAGAAAGATTATCACGAGATAGCTGAAGCGATCATCGCCAACGCCGGCGGCGAAAGCAATATTGCCAGCGCATCTCACTGCATGACAAGACTTCGTCTGCAGGTCAAAGACGCTTCTCTGGTCGATCAGGACGCAGCCAAGAGCAAAAAGGTTCCTGGTGTCATCAATCTGATCGTTCAGAATGGCGAGTTCCAGTACGTCGTAGGACAGGATGTTCCTTCTGTCTACGAGGAAGTACAAAAACATGAGGGAATCAATACTGCAGGCGCGGTAGTTGACGAGGCAGCTTTGAAAGAAGATGCAGCGGCAACCAAGGGAAGCAAACTTAATGCGGTTCTTTCCTACATTGGCGGTACATTCTCTCCTATCATCCCGATATTCATCGCCGGAGGATTAACAGGCGCGGTTCTGTCCCTGCTTAAAACATTTGCAGGACTTGATGCGACGAACGGTACAGTCATTGTTCTGGATGCGATACAGCAGGCTATGCTGTATTTCCTGCCTATCTACATCGGCTTCTCATCCGCAACGAGACTGAAATCTAACGGTTATCTCGGTGCTTTCCTTGGTGCAGTTCTTCTGTATTCCACAATCAACGGCGCTGAAGGTTTTTCCTTCCTGGGAATCCCGATTGCATCGATCGGCTACAACGGGCAGATATTCCCGGTCGTACTGGGAACGCTTTTCATGAGCGTGGTTTACAAGTTCCTCCAGAAACATCTTCCGGTCAACCTTCGCACGATCTTTGTGCCTCTGTGCACGATGCTTATCACTGTACCGGTCACACTGATCGCACTTGGACCCCTCGGTTACTGGGTTGGTACTGGAATCGCCAATGCAGTCCTCGCGATCTACAGATTTGCTCCTGCTGTGGCGGTTGCGATCATCGGTGCAACAACTGTTTGGCTCGTGTTCTTCGGAATGAACAACGCTACTTATCCCGTTCTGTTCCTCCTGTTGGCGGAAGTCGGATCTGATCCTCTGATCTGCACAGGAATGGCTCCTGCAAACGTAGCAGTCGGCGGCGCTTGCCTCGCATATGCGCTTCTCTCCAAAGACGCTGATGAGAGACAGGTAGGTACCGGAGCAGGGATCACCGCTCTTTGTGGTATCACGGAACCCGGTGTCTACGGTGTTCTTTTCCCGAATCGCTACCCGTTGATCGGTGCAATGGTTGGTGGCGGTATCGGTGGCTTTATTGCCGGTCTCTTTGGCCTGACACAATATGTCGTTGCCGGTCCTGGATTCCTCTCATTTGCAGCATACATGAATCCGGATGGAACATGGGGCAACTTCATCGGTATGATGGGCGTTATGGTCCTTGCAGTTGCAGTCGGATTTGCAGTTACCTACGTCCTTGGCAAAAGACAGTTAGCTAAAAAACAAGCGTGATCTTGAAAGGATGGCAGGAGTTGACTATAAGTCAGCTCCTGCTTGGCGCGAACAAGAGAAGGTATAGGTGAAACAATGGGTCTGTTTGATTTTTTGAAGAAAAAGGGATCGGAGTTTCCAGAACTCAATGTCGAAGATGACGATATCGTTGCTCCGGCAGACGGGGAACTCGTGGATATCACTACCGTTTCGGATGAGATGTTTTCCCAGCAGATGCTCGGCACAAGTTGCGCTTTCCATTTTCCCGGGAAGAAAGTCGTTGTTTGTGCGCCTGCTAATGGTACTTTGTGCGAACTGTTCCATACTGGTCACGCTTTCGGTGTGCAGATGAAAGATGATACAGAACTTCTTATCCATATCGGTGTGAATACGGTTGAAACGAACGGAGATGGTTTCAAACTTGTCACTGGTAAAAAGAAAGGGGATGTAGTTTCTGCTGGAGAACCTATCGTGGAAGTGGATTTGGCGAAACTTAGTGCGAAATATGACATGTCCACCATGATCATCGTTACGGATTCAAGCAGAGATTTTCAATTTGCCTCTCCCAAAGAAGTGACAAGAGGAGATTCTGTCTTGAAATAACGTTTAATAGGGCTTTTGCAATACTAGTACTCAAACGAAAAGATCCCAGTCCCGAGATGGTCTGAGATCTTTTTGTATTTGAAGGGAAAATAAGTCAGCATCCAAATAGTTCAGCCGCTTTGCTCATCCTCTCTGCGATCTTCACTTGGAAAGGACATCTTGTCTCACAGCTTTGGCACCCGATGCACGACGACGCAGTGGGGGATAATTGAGCATAATGATCCCTCAGGCTCTGTGGTACTTCTGGCTGCTGGTTCGCAAGATCATAAAATTTGTTGACCATAGCGATATCGATGTCCATGGGACATGGCTTGCAGTGTCCACAGTAGGTGCACTGTCCCAGACTGGAGTGGAGAGGAGCATTAGCGATGACGGATGCGTAATCCTTCTCGTCATCTGTTGCATTTTCGTAAGCGACAGCATCGAGCACCTGTTCCTTAGTGTCATATCCACAGAGAATCGATGCGACAGAAGGGCGGGTGAGACAGTAGTGTATGCACTGCGCAGGGGTGAATGCAACGCCGAATGGCGAACGAGCAGGGTCAAACAATCTACCGCCGAAGAAGCCTTTCATGACGGTGAGACCAACATCGTTTTGTTCGCAGAACTGATACAAGGCTGCCCTCTCCGGGTCGATGCCACTGAGACCAGCATCGTATTCGCCAAACATGGTGTCCAGATCTTCGCTCGCAGGCTTGAGATCGAACGCCGGGTTGATGCTGAAGAGGATGTTCTCAATAAAACCAGACTCCACAGCCATTTTTGCGATCCGGGGATTGTGCGTGCTGATCCCGATGTGACGGATCTTGCCGCTTTCGTGCAGTTCCTTCACATAATCGATGTATTCTGTGCTCATGCAGGTGTTCCAATCTTCAACTGAGTCCACATAATGGATCATTCCAAGATCGATATAGCCTCCTCCGATCCGTTCCAGGAGATCTTCAAAGGCAGGTCTGACGAACTGCATGTCTCTGGTCTTAACATATTGACCATTTTGATATGCGGATCCGATGTGTCCCTGTACATACCACTCGTCTCTGTGTTCCGAGATACCTTTGCCGATGATGCTCCGTGATTTAGGATCGGGCATCCAGCAATCGATAATATTGATTCCTTGCTCATGAGCGAATTTAACCAGTTCGATGGCTTCTGCTTCCTCGTGGCGCTCCAACCACTCTCCGCCAAAGCCGATCTCACTGACCATCAGATCGGTTTTTCCTAATCTTCGTAGTTTCACGATGCACCTCCCACTATTTTCTAAAATTAGTGTAACACAAAAGAAAAACTATTGACATATTTATCGTTATACGATAAATTATAGTCGTAATTCAGAAACCGGAGGTTGAGTATGGAACAGACGAATCTGTCAAAATGGTTAAAGTGGATCATTCTCGGTATAGGCTTATGCGGCATCTATGGTTATATTGGAGTCGTACCTGCATACGGTCAGTCGATCATTCGTGCGAATCCTGAGTTTACATCCTGGTACTATCCCTGGCTCTTTGTGATCCTTCTCACAGGGCTTCCGATCTATATCGCGCTGGTATTTGCGTGGAGGATCGCGGATAATATTGGAAAAGACCGTTCATTTTCCCTTGAAAATGCAAGTGCTTTGCAGTGGATCGCACGTTTGGCAATCATTGATTCCGCTTATTTTTTCCGTGCTAATCTTGTGCTAACTTTTTTAGAGATGAATCACCCAGGTGTGTTGATCGCTTCACTCGTACTGGAATTCATCGGTGTCGCTGCTTCCGTTTGTTTCGCTGCACTTTCCCACTTGGTACTGAAGGCTGCGAAGATCCAGGAAGAGAATGATCTGACGATTTAGGAGGTGGAAAATGGAAGGTGACATCATTTTCAATATCGATGTGATGCTTGCTAAAAGAAAGATGAGCGTAACGGAACTGGCAGACAAGGTTGGTATCACACTTGCCAATATGAGCATCCTGAAGACGGGAAAAGCGAAAGCCGTTAAGGTCACGACACTTGCTAAATTGTGTGAAGCATTGGATTGTCAGCCGGGAGATCTTCTGGAATACAGACCGAAGGAGTGAAGATGGTCAAGCGCAATGAGATAGAAATCACGAACACAGAGATTCGCCATAAAAAACTGCCTCGCTCCTTTGACGGATATCGAATCGTACAGGTCAGTGATCTGCACGATTCGCAGTTTGGAGAAGGGCAGAAAGATCTTTTGGATAAGATCCGAAAAGCGGCGCCGGATATGATCGCGTTGACAGGTGACTTTATTGGCGAAAAGGATTCCGATTGGAGAAAGATGCTTCGCTTTATGAATGAACTGCCTGCGATTGCACCTTGCTTTTACATAACTGGTAACCACGAGTACAGACTGTCGGAGGAGGATCTGAAGAACTTCCTGAAAGGGATCGAAGATTGCGGCGTATGTGTTCTGGGGAACCGCACGGTCAGGGTCCAACGAGATGAGGAGGATATTCAGATCGTCGGTGTGGATGACCCAGCCAAGGTCGGAGAGGGTCATCGTCCAATGGATGAAAACCAAATGAGAAAAGAACTCCGTGAAGCAGATTTCGACAGGGAACAGTTCAATCTCCTTCTCACACACCGTCCGGAACTATTGAATATCTACGCAGAGGAAGGTGCAGATGTCGTGCTGTGCGGGCACAGTCACGGCGGTCAGCTGAGGCTGCCATTGATTGGTGCTTTTTATGTCCCGAGTCAGGGATGGTTTCCCAAATATGACTGCGGTCTTTTTGAGGAAAAAGGAACAAAGATGTACATCAGCAGGGGGTTAGGCTGCAGCGTTGTGCAGTTCAGGTGGAATTGCCCGCCCGAACTGGCAGTGGTGACTTTGCGCAACATAGTTTAGCAGAGAACATCGAAGCGTTCTTCTAAGCAGTGATCAGTATTAAATGGAAAGAAGTATTGTTGAAATGAAAAAGGTATTGAATCTATTATTGGCATTTGCTTTACTTGTTTCTTTATGTGCATGTTCACAACAGAGTTTGGAAAATATGACTCGTGGATCTGGCGACAGGTACGCTACTATAATATGGGGAGATAAAACTTATGTACCATACGGCGCTTTAAGCGATTACGGTGAAAGAGGAAAACAAATCGGCATTGTAGATGGAAATAAGGATAATAAAGTCTACGAATGTAAGGGGTTTTCTGCTGACGAATGGATTGTAGAAAGTCTACCTCATGATGGTGCTATGCTATGGAGGGAAATAAACGTTACCGACATTCCAGATGGATGGCAGTCAGAATATGAATGGAATCAGTGAATTCAGGTTTGTCGTGATATCACCAAATCGAGAGTTTATCAATCCATCACTACGACTATTTTTCCGTCAACACCTTTTTCTTGGGCTTTGATGGCTTGCTTTATGTTTGAAAACTTAAAAGATGCTCCTATAAAAGGTGTAATGTTGTGCTCATCGATAAATGAAAAAATCTTGTTTATCGTTGCCTGCGTAGGATAGTTTGAGAAGAATCCGGTGAGATAACAGCCATTCGGTATCTCCTTTATGGGATCAAATCCGTTCAGATAATACTCTCCGCCCAAGATCCCGGTATTACAAACAATTCCTCCGTGGTAAAGATGACTGAGCGAATTTCTGATTGCTTTCGGACCGACCAGTTCCAATATCTTATTTGCGTAAAATCCGTCTGGCAGTTTATTTGAGGGATCAAAAACAGCCTCGCAGCCAAGATCAGCAATCAGATGCATTTTTTCTTTTTTGTGCGTTGTGCCATACACCTTACATCCGAGTGCCGCTGCGATCTGCATTGAAGCATAGCCCAATGCTGAGGTAGCACCTCTGACAAGAAGTACATCGGACGGCTGCAGCTTGAGACATTCAAACAAGGAACCCCACGCTGTAAAAAAGGTCTCTGGAACAGCGGCAAGACGCTCTGCATCGAGACTTGAAGAAACGTGAAACAGCTTCTGTACAGGCAGGATGGCATATTCTTCGTAGGAACCGTTAAAGTTTCTTCCGAGTCCGCCCATAAGAGAACAGACCAGATCGCCTTTTTCAAAACCTTCATCAAGCGAATCTTCGACAAGCCCCACGCATTCAATACCCGGAACGATAGGCTTCTTGATATAATCCGCACGGATTTCATTGACGCGCAGGACAAGCTCCGAGTGGTTCATGCCAAAGGCTAATATCTTTACAAGTACCCAACCTTTTCTGGCTTGTGGCATCTCCAGTTCTGCAAGGACGATATCATCGCTGTTTGTAACATCATTTAAGACTACTGCTTTCAATTCTCAACCTCCATCCAACACTGAGGGTCTGCGTCGTACATATTATGTGTGTATCCGTAAGTGACGGACGGGCAGCCGCGACAGTACGCTTTCAGTTTGCATTTGCTGCATTTTACAAATTTGTCGTACTGTCTATATTCATCAAACTTCGCTGAAGTCCACAGGGCATAAAGACTTGCAGTCATTACCGATCCTATCTCTGATTCCATTCTCCGGCAAGCATAGACTGCCCCTGTCGGCAGGATCGTCATATGGTTACGACCGCAATTACAACCATCAATAATCGTATTGGCGGGGAGATTTTCGTCCGGGTCAAACAGCCCTTTTTCGTATAGGTATAAAGTCCACAGATGATCCTTCAGCTGATAAGTCGTTTTAGAGCCCTTGTGAGCAGAATAACGCTTGAAGCATGCGTCCATATAAGATTTGTACTCCTGCGGGGGCATGTGAATATCAGGATCATACGCCTTTTCAACGCTTGTAGGGCAATAGCGTCCGACAGCATAAACATCGACACCGAGTTCGTCAACCAGATCGATGAGGGCTGGGATCTCTTTGTAATTCGTTTTAGAAACAGTGGACATGACCGCCACCCACATTCCCGACTCTTTAATGCATTGAATTGCCTCAAGCGTAGCCTTAAAACTGCCGGGCTTACGGAACATATCGTGCGTCTTTTCCAAACCGTCAAGGGATACCTGATATTTGACACAGCCAAGATCATGCATCCTTTTGCAGATATCCGAAGTCAGGTGGAACGGATTCCCCATAATGCAAAAACGCAGTTCTTTTTCATGAAAGTATTCGAGTAATCTCCAAAAATCCGGGTGAAGGATCGGATCGCCGCCCGTAAGATAGATATAAGGAGTTCTGTTTTTTTTATCGCAAAAGTCGATAATCTGATTCGTGACATAAACCATATCATCGAAGGGCATTGTAATTAGAGCTGGATGTCCTTCGGAAAAAATATAACAATGCTTACATCGCTGGTCGCAATAATCCGTAATGTGCCATTGGATCGCAAAAAAACTCTTCATACTAAAAACGCCTCTTTATAAAAACGAAGGCGCCAACTCAACCGGAATTGACGCCTTGCTTTTTTACTTTGCTTCCGGGTCTTTCGTTCCGCAAGCAGGTGCGGGTTCCGGATCTTTAGTCCCACAAGCAGGCGCTGGATTGGGATCAGCAGCTCCACAGGCAGGTGCCAGTGTCGGATCGGTTGTCCCACAAGCGGTGCTTGCAACCTTTTCGTCGAACATGGCGTTTTCCTCCCTTCAAAGATTCTATTGATATCTTACTGAGATGAGAGAAAGAAAGCACTGGTCAAATATAGACTAAGAGTCGGATTTTGTGTATAATGAATAGAATTAAACATAAGG
>JAFUBI010000068.1 GCA_017460285.1 Oscillospiraceae bacterium
CGATGCTGCAGCGATTACACTTGCTTTGGCAAGTCCAGAATTGGATTTGTTGGGAGTTACAACTGTTATGGGAAATCTTCCATTGGAGCAGACTTACAGAAATACTAGAGATGTTTTAGCGCATTTTCAGGTTTCTGTTCCTGCTATTAAGGGCAATTCAGATCCATTAATACGAAACAGATGGGTTGGTTCCGAATTAGACAGAGGACGTTTTTTTCCGGATGAAAACTTATCTTATCCAGAAGAAGTTGACGTTGATGCAGTCACATGGCTAAAAGAATCATTAGAGAGATCAGAGGAAATAGTTATTTTGGTTCCTCTTGCACCTATGACAAACATTGCAAAGCTGATGACTTTTTACCCCGAACTTGTTCATGAAAAAGTGGATCGTATCGTATGCATGGGTGGGGGCTACAAGTTCGGAAACTCTACCGGTGTAGCTGAATTAAACATCTATGCGGATCCTGAAGCAGCTCAAGTTGTGTTTTCTTTCGGAATTCCTGTTGTGATGTGTGGTCTTGATGTATGCCATAATGCTTACATTACAAAAGAGGATTATATTAGTCTTTTAAAACCTATTGATAATAAAGCAGGTCAGTTTATCTCAAGAATATGTGAAGAGAGTTTTTCTTTTGAAGAAAGAGAAGATATTCCTGAACGCTTTAAACTGTGGAAACGTCCCGGTGCAATTATTTATGACACCGTTCCTATTATCTATCTGCTTCATCCAGAGATTTTTGATACAGTAAAGGCAGCGATTTCTGTCGAATGTGAATCTGAGTACTGTGATGGTATGACGATTTGTAACACGTCACCTTGGTCTAATGTGGAGAAGATTCATACTTTAGTGTTAGACCTTGATCGCGAAGCATATCTATCCGCAGTAAGAGAAGTTTTGATTTCTTCTGAATTATAAGAGGAGAGAGTAATATGGAAAAGAAAACACCTGTAATTATAGATTTTGATCCCGGTTTGGATGATGCTATTTGTTTTTTCATGATGGTAGGCAGCAACAAATTTAATATTCTTGGTGTTTGTCCCGTCAGCGGAAATAAAGGGTTGGAAATTACTGAAGCAAATGCTTTAAAACTATGTGAACTTTTAGTAAGATTCGATCTTACCGTATTTAAATGAGCTATAAAAGGGATTCTCAAAGAGAGAAGGAACTCAGGAAACGATCTTGGTTCTAATGGATTGGGTAGGAATGTTGTCCTTCCTGAACCTAGTATTACTGTTAAGGATAAATATGCATGGGATTTTGTGTATGAAAAGGCAATTGAACTTAAAGGTGAATTAGAGATCCTTGCAGTAGGACCACTTACAAATTTAGGCATTGCATTTTTAAAGTATCCCGACTTGAAAGATTATCTAAAAAGAATAGTAATAATGGGCGGTGCTTTTGCACGAGGTAATTGGACTGAAGCCGCTGAATTCAATATTTGGGCAGATCCTGATGCCGCTAGGATCGTATTTGAATCTGGAGTTCCAACCGCCATGATGGGATTAGATATATGTGAGCAGGCTTTTGTAACAAAGGAAGATCTGATTCAACTTGAAAATGGAGGAAAGATCTCAAACGTTGCTGCAGATCTTATACGCGATCGAGTTTTAGGTATGCCTGACATGCCTGAGGAAAGAAAGAAGAAACATAAAGGTGGAATCGTATGCGATGCAGTCGCAGCTTGTTACATGATCGATCCTGATGTAATTGACACAGAATTCGTTGAAGTGAGAGTTGAGACAAAAGGTACCCTTACAGAAGGGAAAACATATGCACTTCGTCCATTTACAGAGACAGAAACATATAAGCCAAATACTTATGCTGGGCTTTCTATAGACAGGAAAAGATTCGCAGATGTATTGATTAGAACAATTTCTAATCTTGATTAATAGGAAATAAGGATGGTTGTAGTGACCATCCTTATTTCATAAGTTTTTTAAATGCTGTAGGTAATGGATAATGCTTATCAATTTCGTCTTCATACGCTAGTTCAAATGATTGAACTGAATTGTCGAACACTTCTATGTAATATGCATTTATGATCCATTCAAAATGTGAAAAAATATGTTTGTATGATTGTTTACCCCTCAGACTGTACGTTTCTATTCCGTACTCGTTACTAAGTGTTTCTTTTAAATCACCATCACCAAAGTGGTATGAGATATTTGGAAATTCCCATAATCCTCCAAGCAATCCTTCCTCAGACCGTTTGTTCAAAAAGTATTGTTTTGTAGTGTTCCAAAAGACACATATAGACATCTCTTGGATTGTACGTTTTGATTTGTTCAATCGAATGGGATATGTCGTTTCAGAATGTGTAGCATGTGCTATACAATGATTATTTAAAGGGCATTCATCGCATTGAGGAACTCCGTTAGGTATGCAAACCAATTCTCCAATATCCATTAGAGCTTGTGCAAATGAACCTGCATCATTAGGGATAATGTGGAACAGTATCTCCTTGAAATAGTTCCCTGTTTTGAGCTCTTTTACATCATTATTGCTTGCAATATATCTAGAAAGAACTCTTAGAACGTTACCATCAACAGCGGGAACCTTTTTGTTGTAAGCAATAGAAGCGATAGCGCCTGCAGTATAAGGTCCAATACCAGGCAAACGTACTAAATTGTCGTAATCGTCAGGAAAGACGCCGCCGTACTGAGAAACAATGATTTGAGCTGTTAATCTCATATTTCGTGCGCGATTATAATATCCAAGGCCTTCCCATTCTTTTAATAAGCGATCCTCTGAACAATATGCAAGTGAATAAACATCGGGAAAGGATTCTAAAAAATGTGAATATCTATCTATTACTGTCTGAACTCGTGTTTGTTGAAGCATTATTTCAGAAACCCAAACACGATAAGGGTCAGAATTGATTCTCCAAGGAAGTTTTCTATTGTTACTGTAGAACCAGGGCAATAGCAAAGAGGGGAGGAATTGTAAATTTTCGATATCATTAATCATATTGTTATTAAAAATAAAAGATCCCAACAAAGAAGCTGGGATCTATGGCGGAGAAGGAGGGATTCGAACCCTCGA
>JAFUBI010000069.1 GCA_017460285.1 Oscillospiraceae bacterium
TCATCACGATGGAAGATCCCATCGAGTACCTGCACTCCCACAACAAGAGCATCGTGAGCCAGAGAGAAGTTTATATCGACACACCAGGCTACCTGGAATCCTTGCGGTCTGCCCTTCGCGAGAGTCCGGATGTCATCCTCATGGGGGAGATGAGGGATTACGACACCATCTCTGCTGCGATCACGGCAGCTGAGACCGGTGTTCTCCTGTTCAGCACCCTACACACCAGCAGCGCAGCAGCTACCATCAACCGGATCGTAGATGTGTTTCCGGCGAATCAGCAGACTCAGGTGAGAAGACAGTTGGCGCAATTGGTTCGCGGCATCGTCTGCCAGCAACTGGTAACAACGGTGGACGGAACCCTGACCCCTGCCTTTGAGATCATGAAGAGCACTCCTGCCATCGCCAACAAGATCCGTGAGGGGGACACCCACCAGATCGACTCCCTGATCCAATCCTCTTCTGCACAGGGTATGATCATGATGGATACCAGTCTTCTGAATCTGTATAACCAGGGAAAGATCGCGAAGGAGACCGTTCTCGCAGCATGCAACAACTACGATACGATCTCCATGAGGCTGAGATAATCTTACAAGTTTCTTTTTTGAGGCGGTTTGATTATAAGGAGAACGGTGTCAACCGCAGCATGATGAAGACCACGCTGTTTGAGGATCGGGAGATCGAGGATATCTCACACTCCATCCGTAATATCATTTACAATGCGAAAAAACGTCTGAAATCCTTTGGCGTTCCGGACGGTACGCTCATCACACAAAAGAACGGGGTATATTTCTGGACAGGGGAAGTCTCTGTGGAGGAAGATGCTTCGAACTTCTAAGAAGCATACCGAGTCGCGGTGGAGGAGCAGGATAAAGAGGCGCAGATGGTTCGCCTTTGGGATACCTGCCATCTCTATTCCGGTCATTTCCTCAGAGGATTTGACGGAGTAGCCTGGATCTTCCAGGAGCAGAAGAAATACCGTGAACTGTTCCATGAGTGCATGGAGAGAACGGCGGACCTTTTGTGGGAGGGTGACAAGTACAAACTGCTCTATGACCTGAGCCAGTTTGCAGCAAGCGTAGATCCTTTCTCGGAATGGGAAGTCTTCACGATGGAGTCTCTGGTGGCGCTGGGACGTTACGACGACGCTGAGAGGTTTTTTTGATACCGCTGTGGAAACTTACGTCGCAGAATACGCCAACCGTTCTGCTCAGGCAGTCCGGGATGTGATCCATAAACTGACGGCGGAACTCGACTACCGGCACGAGACTATAGACCAGATTCAGGGAAAACTCACCAATGAGACCAAGATCGGGGGTAGGGGCTATTACGTTTCCTACCCGGTGTTCGTGGAATTGTACCGGAACATGGAACGCATCATGGAGCGCTCCGGTGAGTATATCTTCCTCATGTTGTGCACCGTTGTGGACAGCAAGGGGAATCCTATGCGGGAAGGACCCAAACTGGATGAGTTGTCCGCAAGGTTGGAAAAGGCAGTCATTCAGTCTGTACGCCACAGTGATACGGTCACAAGGTACGGAAAAGGTCAGTTCCTTGTGCTGCTGTTCAACACGGCAAGAGAGAATTGCAAGATCATCGAAGACCGTTTCGATTCCAACTTCCTTGTTGGAAGGCAGCGTACGGGTGTTGAATACGCGGTAAACAGCGTCATTCTTTCCAAGTTCGACTTCACTCATAAGTATTGAAAACACGTATATCCATTCTTTCGGGAGGGCATTTTCGTGAAGAAATCTATTGCGTTATTAGTGCTTATCATGATCGTGGTATTGGGCCTCACATCCTGTGGGTCAGAGCATGTCCCTGTAGCACCTGTGTTCGGGGGAGATGAGAATCCCACAGATGGACCCGGTGAAGCAAGAGAGAATGTTCACTATACGAGCCAGATGAACACAGAGGAGATGCTGTCTTACCTGGACGGTACCTGGAGTCTCTGCCCAATGGGAAGGATCCCGGGTACAGATGAGACCGTTACTACGATCACGTTCATTTCAGCTACAAGAGAATTTGTACTGGATCGGGATGTCGGGGAATGGTGCTTTGCCTCATTTCAACTAGAATATGTTTTTGGAGAAGGTTCCTACACCTTGGATCTCATGGATATCGAGATGTTGTATGTTTCCAAGAACTTTTCGGATTTTCCGGCGAGATGGGAAAATCAGGGCAACAGTTCACAGTTGATGTTCTTCACAGGATCATCCGGCGGGAAAGATTTTCTCGTTGTCCGAAATCCGGGCAATGGAGAGGGAATGCTGGATTATGAGGGGCTGGGTTACAACCTGATCGCCAATGACCGTAGTTGGGTATTTATCCGGGACAGTAAATCGGTCTCTCCTCTCCCGGAGGAAAACGATTCTTACCTTGTGATGAATGGAGAGTTTTACGCCTTCTGTTGGTTTGACGCGGAGAACTACCTTGGATTGCAGCAGATCTATGGGTATGAGCATGACGAAGATCTCGGATTTACACTTCCTGCTGTTGGGGTGCTCTATTCCGATACTGAATACGGACATTATGCTTTTGCTTATTCAAAGACACCGGGAAAAGATGTTTCCGACTTCAAGATCCCGGACACGATCCGACCGGGTCTCGTCTATGTGAAGACCAATGCGGATGGCTCGCTCTCCTCAGTCGAGGAACTGGAGTATGCCGGATATGGTGTGTACTGGCAGCCTATCGCCAATCAGGCTGTCGAGGATAACAGAAACGGCAGCGCATTGAGAGCAGAGTGGGGTTCCGACGTTTCGGAAGTGTTCGCTTCCGAGAAAGTGTATACGGATCCCGGATACACGGGGAGAGTGGTCGTCTATTTGATCCCGGATCACACGGTTGCTGAGGTTCAGGTCCTGGCACTGGATTTCGAGGGGATGTTCGATTCTCAGGGAAGACCCGGGTATATTCAAACTCTTGTCTATGAGACGGAAGAACTTCA
>JAFUBI010000070.1 GCA_017460285.1 Oscillospiraceae bacterium
CGATCGGCTTTGCAGATGACCAATTGGAAATGAGCATCTTTCAATGTGCCTCTCAATTAAAGTTATATGCTCGTCAGCGCACAGCAATGGATAAGCATTTGGTGAACTTAAGGACTTTAGGTGCGGAAGACATTGATATTGCCAATGCCTATTCCGGATTTTTGGATGGTTTCTACACCTCAGGGCAGTACGAATCCGCTCTGGAATGTGCTAAAGCACTAATCCCTCTGCTCCAGAAGATGGGAGCACCTGCCAGACGTTCTTTAGCTTCCGTCTTGCAGACCGCTGCTTTGATCTCCTGTAAGACAGAAGACTATCAAAGCGCTCTAAAATATTCAGAAAAATCCCTCTCACTGGCTAAGAAATGCTATAAATACGACTATGATTCTTTAGCAGAGTATCAAAACGCTTACGAAGTCGTCCAAACCACAGTCAAAGGAAAGCGGAAATGAGTGATTCCAAACTGATACAGATTCCCAACGACCAGCAGCTACGCAGTCTTCTCCTTCACTTAGAGAAAGCTGATCGTTTGTTTGGGAAGACGTCAGAAAACTCCTTGGAAACGCTATATGATCTGGAAGAATACTATTCGGATGAAGACGACGCGGAAAATGCTTTGAAGACATGCAAAGAGATCATAGCCAGGAATAATGGCCGTATCTCTCCAGATGACGTTGTAACTTGTGAATTCACCCTTCATTCCATTTATTATTTGTTTCAACTAAAAGATTATAAAAGCGCTGAGACCACCGCAAGAAATGCTTGTTCGCTCACCCGCCAGATTGCTGGTTCCGAAAGTCATTCTTATTTCATAAGTTTTAGACTTTTAGTGGAAGCAATGGAGAAAAATGGGAAAGTGTATTCCGCAATGCATAGCGGCAAAAGATTGCTCCGTCTTTGTAAGGATGTTTGCGAGGAAGGCAGCGAGGAATGGTATAAAACCTTCCTGGACCAGGCGCGGCGATACGTACGTACCAATAAGTATATCGAGGCGCTCCATACTCTGGGAGAGATCTCATATGATGAACTACCAGAAGAAATGCGTTTCGACTACCTCGCTCTTCTTCAGATCTCTCAGATCGGAATGGAAGACTTTGAAAGCGCGCTCCAAACTGCAAACAAAACTTTAAAGCTCATCTATCCCAAGGTCGATGATCAGAGAAACCAATTAGTTCAGCAAAACATTTCAGACGCGGAAATCGCGATCGCCGAAAAACACGTTGGCATAGCGAATTCCGAAAAAGACTCTTCAAAAGTCTAAACTTATAGTTGGAACCAGTTGACCCGTTTTCTATCCTATGCTATGGTTGAATACGGAACACAACGGACCCTGGCGGGTCCTACAAATCCACAAAACAGCATAACGCAAAAGAACGAAGAAGATGCCCCGAACCCATGCTCGGAGCATCTTCTTTTTCAATTAATCATTATTGTAATCGATCTGATCACTCAAGAACTCTGCATTTTTCGAGAAGTTCGATTATAGGCAGTCCCTGAGGACACATGCTCTCGCACTGACCACACTGGATGCAATCGCTGGCTTTTCCTCTGCCCTGAGTCGCGATCACATATGCTCCTTTACCACCATCCCAACTGGGATAGACCTCATTTCTGTTGCTCACCGCAAAGATCTCGGGGATCGGGATCTGCATCGGGCATCCATCTGTACAATAGTGGCATGCAGTGCAAGGAATGGACTTATCCGCATCCAAAGCTTCTTGAGCCTTATGGATGATCTCACGCTCCTCTTCCGTCAGGGGCTGGAAATCTTTCATAAAGGACAAGTTGTCTTCCATCTGTTCCACATTGCTCATACCAGACAAAACTGCGATCAGCCCGTCCAGAGAAGCGACAAATCGGATCGCCCAGGAAGCAAAGGAAGCATCCGGGTTCGCGTTACGGAACAATTCCTGTATGGAAGGAAGTGGATTTGCAAGCGCTCCACCTTTGACAGGCTCCATTACTGTGATAGACTTGCCGTGTTTACGTACGATCTCATAATTCCTTCTGCTGGCAACTCCGGGATTCTCCCAGTCCGCAGAGTTGATCTGCAGATGAACGAACTCAACCTCAGTATGTTTTGTGAGCAACTCATCTAACAATTCGGGATCCCCATGGAAAGAGAAACCACAGTGTTTGATAAGTCCTTTCGCCTTTTGTTCCTGTACAAAATCCCACGAACCATAATCATCGTACTTTTGAACATTTTTGCGGGACAAAGCATGAAGCAGATAATAATCAAAATAGCCTGCGCCTGTTCTTTCCAAACTTGTATAGAACTGGTTCTTTGCATCTTCCGCGTTCGAAGCCGCTGCCGCATTCAATTTCGTTGCGATCGTGTATGTCTCACGAGGATGACGATCCACCAGCGCCTCTTTCACCGCTCTCTCAGAACCGCCTCCATCATAAACATAGGCGGTATCAAAATAGGTTCCTCCCGCCTCCAGGAACAAGTCGACCATTTTCTTAGTCTGTTCCACATCAATGCTCTTATCTTCCAACTTGGGAAGACGCATCAATCCAAATCCCAATTTAAAAGTGTCTTTTCCGAGATAATCTGACATTCTGTGCCCCTCCATCTGATCGTTGTATCATTGCATCTACATATTTTTTACCATATGAAGAAACGCTTTTTTCTTTCATCCGCCTAACGAATCCAATTTTCCTTTTGCCATCCTCGCCATCAATATTGGTCCATTCTTTTTCAGCCACTTATTCCAAAGGTCATATTCCGGGTAGACCCTATACACTTCTCTGTAGAACTTAGCAGAGTGATTCATCTGAAGCCTGTGGCACAACTCATGAACGACAACGCTGTCGATAACTTCATCCGGTGTCAACATGAGCAAACAATTGAAGTTTAGATTTCCTTTTGCGGAGCAACTACCCCATCTAGACTTCTGACTTCTGATGGTTATCCTGCCATAGCTCACGCCTACGATAGGTGCATAGTATTTAACTCTCTCGGGTATGACCTTCTTTGCCTGCTTTGCCAATTTTTTTATGTCCTCTTCAGATAAAGGCTCCACTTGTTGAAGGGCTCGTTTCTTTTGTTCCAATTTGTTCTGCGAGTTCCTGATCCAGGGCTCACGCTCCTTTACGAAGCGATCTATCTGCCATTTGGGAACAAAGAATGGCGCACGCACGATCACTCCCTCTGGTTTCACTTCCAGTGAGAGTGTTTTTCTTTTGCTCCGGATCACTTTATATTCCATATACGTTCTCCCCGAAACAATAATACACGAATTTTCATTCTTGTTGTATTGAAACGTGGGACACCTACAGGTGCCCCACGCCAAGTATTTGGATCTGTTTAGTGGAAGAGCCTCTTAGCAAACTCCATGGTACCATACCGCCAAGGAGCCCACTCATGGAATCCAGGTGACTCAAAGAATACGATCTTAAAGCCTTTTGCTCTCATCTCTCTGGTCTGTTTCTTCAAAACATCACACGCAGGTTCGTAAGATCCTGCATTGACGAAGAAGAGGTCGAAATTCTCATTAAATTTCTCCGGGTCATTCAGAAGGTTCAGTTTATCCTCACGGTCGGAACGGATCGCAGGAGCGCTGAAAACACCAGCGTTTGCAAAGACTTCAGGATACTTAATGACGGTGTTCAAGGTCTGTCCTCCACCCATGGAGAATCCGGCTACAGCACGATGGTGCCTGTCTGCCAAAGTGCGATATTTCTTATCGATAAAGGGAACACAATCGTTTGCAATGAGATCCTCGACAGGACTTGCTACCGGGTTCTTACCGTAATCGTATCCTTCCGGATAAACATATCCGCAGTTCATGACAACGATCATCTCCTCGCATTGCCCATCTGCCAGAAGGTTGTCCATTATATTGTTGAGTTTTCCCTGCCAGATCCAGCAGGACTCTGCTTCTCCGCCGCCATGCTGCAAATAGAACACAGGATATCTTTTCTCCCTGTCCGTATCATAGGTAGGAGGAGTATACACCCAGCATGCACGCCAGTCCTTAACGGTCTCGGAATAGAAATAATTCATGCGAACGGCGCCATGAGGCACATCATGAAGCAAATAGAATTCCGAATATTTGTCCGGCAATTCGAAGAAGTTCATCGTCTTTCCATAGCCGTATCCATAAGGCATATAAGGATTCAGCGCTTCTGTTCCATCCACATAAAACCGGACGAAATGGAATGCGGATTCGAGTCCGGATACTGTAGCCCTCCACCATCCATCTTCGCACTTCTCCATATCAATGAGGTCTGCGGGGAAAGAACCGCCCGTACCGCTCACCTGTACACATTTTGCATCCGGAGCATGATAGGCGAATTTGACATCGCCGTTCTCCATTACTTCCACACCTTTTGGAAGTTCGATATATCTTCCATTCGGTCTGCCCTTCTCGTCCATCTCACGGACAAGATCCCTGTGGGGATCGTCAAAAAACAAAGCATGAGCTGTCAAAGCCTGATTTTTCAGCATCTCTTTCGGTATCATCGTTTAGCCCTCCTTGTTTTCATGAAATAGCAACTGCAGATATTCTCTTGCTGAGAATCTCCAGACATCCCACACATGGAATCCGGGATGATGGTAACCTACTACATTTACTCCGAGTTCCTGCTCTTTTTTGACGATCGGATCGGTGCTCACGAGGTAACCCTCATCGTCCCCGCCTGAGAAGAATAGGACATCAAAATCCTTATTGACCTGCTCTGGATCGTTGAAGTAATCCGTGAAATCGTATTCCGCTCTGGTGATCGGGAAACCACCGGAGAAAACGCCGAGAGAGGCGAACAGAACGTGGTGATGCATCGCAGTAAAGAACGCCTGAGAAGAACCTAAAGACAGTCCTGCGATCGCTCTGTTCTTGCGGTCTGACAACGTGCGGAACGCAGCGTCGATGTGCGGAACACAATTATTTGTCAACTCAGAATCAAAATCTCCGGGATAGAACGTCGGGAGCTCACCATCCTTGAATGCGTATCCGCAATTCATGACGATGATCATTTCCTCCATCTTTCCCTCAGCGATGAGGTTATCTGCTATCAGGTTGATATGTCCTTGCCATACCCAACCCATCTCATCTTCACCGACGCCGTGCTGAATGTAGAGGACCGGGTATCTCTTATCAGTATCATCATATCCTGCAGGGGTGTAGACCCAAGCACATTTTTCCCTTCCTGTTACCGAAGAATGGTAGAGTTCCATTCTAACATCACCGTGAGGCACGTCCTTCATCATCCAGAAACCATCTTCCTCACCAGGAAGATCGAACACATTGATCGGGTAAAACCAGCCATACCCGATCTGGGCATCCGGGTTGACCATTAGATTTCCGTCTACCCAATATTTATGGTTGTGAAATCCAGGCTTGATCCCTGATACCGTTACGCTCCACCATCCATCTTCTCCTTTAGTCATCTCCTGGCGCTCGTCCGAGAAATAGCCTCCGCAGCCAGCCACTTCGACTTTTTTCGCATTTGGAGCGTAATAGCGGAAACGAACATCTCCGTTATCCAAGATCTTAATTGCA
>JAFUBI010000071.1 GCA_017460285.1 Oscillospiraceae bacterium
AACTTTTGATTCGTTAAAAAGAAAAGAATGAACGGGAGGTAAATAACAACTCATGGATAACGGTGCAAGTAGCTACCGCCGTTTCCTTGAAGGAGATAATGAAGGTTTTGTGGAGATCATTCGTGACTATAAAGATGGATTGATGTTGTATCTAAATGGATATGTGCACAACATTCATATAGCCGAAGATCTGATGGAGGACACGTTTGTGAAGATCTATGCCAAAAGACCTCGGTTCGTGGAAAAATGTTCATTTAAAACGTGGCTTTATACCATTGGAAGAAATATTGCGATTGATTATTTAAGAAAAGAAGGGAAGCATTCTGTTACCAGTATCTATGGAATGGAAAATATCCTTGCGGATGAGATCTCTCTAGAGAGATCTTATTTGAATAGAGAAGAGGCTGTTGAACTTTTGTGTTTGATGGGAAAAATCAATGTTTTATATAGGCAAGCGCTTTATCTCAAATACTTTGAAGGGCTTAGCAACGAAGATATAGGAAGAGTATTGAAAAAATCAAACAGACAAGTTGAGAATCTCCTCTATCGCGGAAAACAAAGTCTTCGTGAGAAACTGGAAGAGGAAAATAGAAACACATGAAATCATATTTAGAAGTAGCAGAGGCAGTCATTTCGCGTGGAGAAATACAGCGTAAAAGGGAAACTGCCATAAAAAAAACTATTAAAGCAAGTATTGTGTCTGTCGTTGCAGTAGCGGTCATCATTTTTGCAATGTCAGAAGGTAAGGATATTTTCCTGATAAAAAACACAATTGAGGCAGTCGGCTCTGAAAATGTGATAGATACACCTGTGATTTCTCAAATTGAAGGTGGGCAAACTGAAGAGAGTCAGATTCAGATTGAAGAACCCGAAAATGATCCTGTCGAAGAAAAGGTGCATAGCAACTCAGAAGAACAAAATGCCAGACAAAGTGTAGATGATGTCTATACATCTAGTACTCCTTATAATGCGGATTCAATTAATTCGAGTGTATCTATGAAAGCGCCGTCTAATGGTGAGGTGTTATTTTCGACAAGATTGCGACAGCGTTACCAGCTTGATGGTTCTTCAGAAACTGATGTCCCATTTCAAGCAAAAATAACCATATATAAGGAGAATCAGATTGTTAATGATTACTCCATTCTAGCAGAGGAAGTGTCCCGGTTGGGAATAACGAATGAATGGAGCATCTACATTGAAGAAGACGATGCCTACTTCACAGTGGACCTCACAGAGGAGGCATTATCGAATCTGGAATTTGACAAAGAATACGGTTATATATGTGATCTATATAAGCAAGATTGAGTTTTTTGATCCCATTTCTTATGGTCAAGTTGCACGCCAAAGTAGTTCTTCTTGTTCTTTAACAGAAAATCCAAAGAATGCGTCGACAAAAAGCATACGGAGAAGAACAAGTTTCTAGGGGAATAATGTTGTTTTCGTTTACATCACAGTTGGACGAATGGTATAATTTATCTGTTGGAATTCGGAAAGAATGTCCTAATCATTTCAAAAAAAGGCTTGCTTTTTTTGGAACACAAAAATTCATCAAAAAGATATCTTTTAAGGAGGATATGATCGATCATGTCTATTATCACCAAAGTTCATGCGCGTGAAGTCATCGATTCCCGCGGCAATCCCACTGTTGAGTGCGAAGTTACTACATTTTCTGGCGCTTTTGGTCGCGCAATCGTTCCGTCCGGTGCTTCTACAGGA
>JAFUBI010000072.1 GCA_017460285.1 Oscillospiraceae bacterium
AGCAATCCAGGCTGGAAGCAAGAAGTGAATATGGGAAAAGAGTCCAATCAGAAGTTTGTGCAGATCCCGTTTGATAAGTTGAAGGAGATCCTGAAGTATCAGGGAGAAAGAAACGGGATAAGGATACTTGAGCAGGAAGAATCCTACACATCAAAGGCAAGTTTCCTTGATCGGGATGACATCCCTAATTTTGGTGTGGAATCTGTATTCAGCGGAGTGCGTACAAATAGAGGATCGTACAGGTCAAAGAACGGACAAATGATAAATGCAGATCTGAACGGTTCAGCAAATATCCTGAGAAAGGCATTCCCTGGCGCATTTACTGAGAATAACGTTCCTGACTTCAAAAATATCGTTGTGATAAAGCATCCGGATGAGATGCTGAAACAGCAAAACAAGTAGTCCCTGTAGAAAGGGATATGGGAGCTGTGGATCCCCGCAAGTAGAACGGCATAGCCGTTCGAACGGAAACCTCGATCTGATTCTTTGAATCAGCCGGGGCAATTCATCTCGAGATCCGTTTGTGGTCCGCATTGTTGGAGTGATATCGGAACAAGAGCGAATCCGTGAACGCATGTTAAGACATTCTTAACTATCCGCTGTTTTGTTGATTTTTGGACCTGAATCTACTATTATGAGAGCATGGACGAGAACGAGAAAAAACTAGATTTTGCCTTTGAACCTGAGGAGGAGCTCGGGTCTGTTGGTGACGCACCGGGAGCAAACGCTGCTGCGGGTCAAAATGAGGAGGCGACCCTCGCAAACAAGCGCGATGCTGAACCGGATGGTCTTGATGAAGTCACAGATCCCGATGATTATGTCACAGTGGGAGAAGACGATTTTGACTATGATAAAGCTGTGACAGAGCAGATCACGGCACAGATCGGTGCGTTCTTCGAAGAGAGGGACGAGCAGGAAGAAAAAAAGGCTTCTGACAAGCCTGCCACTAAACCGAAAGAAACAAAAAAGGCACCTGCTGCCAAAGGCAACAAGGAAGACATCCAGCAAAAACGTGCAAACCGGAAATCTGCTGAGATACAGAAGAAAAAAAGAACGCGTAGGCTGATCCTGTTTGCAGTCGTTGTGCTGATCGCGTTCATCGTATTGGTAACTTCCCTGATCAATCTGGTCCGTGTCCTGGTGCGCGGGAAAACGGAGAACATTGGTCCTCTTCCGAGTGAGGAGGTCATCGTCCACAAGATCCCGATCTACTACGATTACTCAAGCGACGTACCGGAATCCTCTCCCGTATCCGACAGCTATTTCAGTGACGCTTTGTTCGTGGGCGACACAAGGGTACAGTGCCTCGACCTGTACGGAGTCGGAAACTTCCAGACCCTCCTCTATGGGACTTCCATCGATGTCACGACAGCTCTTTCCTACAGTTGCAAGAGTTCCGACGGAATGGACGGCAGCCTGAACGATAAAGTCACGCTGAACGATTACGGTAAGATCTACATCAATCTCGGAATGAACGAGCTTGGCTGGTCCAACCCCGACACCTTCGCCACGAACTACAGACTTTTGGTGGAGGAACTGAAGATCAAGCAGCCGAACGCAGTTCTCTATATTTGCGGCATCATGCCGGTCTCCTACAACCGGGATGGCAGAGTGAGTTACATCACGAATGACCGTATCCAAAAATACAACACGCTGCTCCGCACGGTAGCGACAGACACAGAAGTCTACTTTATCGACTGCTACAGCGGCATCGCAGATGAGGAAGGATATCTGCCTTCCGAACAGACCAGCGACGGCATCAACCTGCTTCAGGAAGGATGCGAGACCTGGTACAACTACTTAAAATCACATACTGTAAATCCGGAGGATTATTCAAATTGAAAAAAACGTTATCTATTCTGATCTGCCTCGTATTGGCATTCGCACTTGTTTCCTGTGGCGGCGGCAGTGAGCCAGCTTCCAACTTCTCCCTCGACACGACTTCTCTGATCAATGACCTTCACGCAGCGAACCTGTTTATTGACAGTCTCTCTCCCATTTCGGAGAATGCTTTGACAAAGGTAGTCGGCGTTTCCACAGACGGAGTGACCGATTTCACCTACGAGATGGGAACCGGTGTCACCGGTGAGGAACTCTGTGTCATCACCTGCGACAGTGAAGCGACTGCAAAAAGAGTTCTGGATGAAGTCACTGCTCACCGTGAGGACTATATGAAGCAGTACGAGAGTTATGCACCGGATGCGCTTCCCCGCATGGAAAACGCGGTGCTGGAGCAGAAAGGCGTTTATGTCATCTATGTCTCCGCAGAAGATGATGCAACAGCGCAGTCCATCGTAGACGGATATTTGAAATAAGATAATACTAATCTTATAACGACAACAGGGCTCAGACGAGCCCTGTTGCTTTATTTCAAATATAATTCTTCCCACAACTCTTCTATTGGTGCGCTCCGTTTCCCATCCTGCAGGTACTCCATGTAAGCATTCACAGCGATCGCAGCATCGGTCTCATCTTCAATACAGCCAAACAATGCCTTTTTGAATGCATCCTCGACAGACATGGAATGAGCCAAAGCGTATTTCTCCGCCAGTTTTCTTTCTTCGTGTGTCAACTCAATTGAAACAAGCATTTATCCCTTTTCTCCTAGTTTATGGTCTTTTTCCCTTCTCGGACCTCCCCAGGTATAGTTCTCTGCAAACAACTGAGATACATGCCAAAAATGAACGCCTCGTCTCCGCACAAAGAAACGAGGCGTGTTTGTTTTTCTTTTAACCTTCCGAGGGCTCCACTGGCTCTTCAAAGTTGCGGACTGCCGTGATGTGGTACTCATCTCCGTCTCTGGTAAGTTCATACACCATGTTCTTTACGAACACCAGACTTTCCGTGGTATCTGCCGTCGGATCGATAACGATGCTCTGATCGTACTGCATATAAGCGACTGTCAGAAGCCTCTTTCTGCCATCCCTTTGGATTTCTGTGATCTGAGGAATGCTGTTTCCGATCAAACTGGTAACAGGGATGATGTAGGTATCGCTCTCAGCATCGTAGACAAAGGTGAGGTCGGCGTCCACCACATTCCCGTGCTTCGGGAGGTTGTCCTCTCCGTACATCTTCGTAAAATAACGGTCCACTTCAACAGAGGGGATCATCATCTGCTCGAACTCGTTCTTTGTATACTTCTCGGTATCCTCCTTCTGGAGAACAGCCCAGATCGCGGATTCCACCAGCACGTTTTTGTCCGCCTCATCGATCGTTTCAAAGGGGATCGGATTCAATCCTACCAGCGGAGAGATCAACTGGGTATAGGCATCGATATCATCAGCAGGATTCAGCCGAGTCTGGATCGCGCTGACGGCAGTGGAGACCACGAACACGACTCCGATCACGGCAAACAAGGTGAAGAGGAATCCTCTCACCTGCCTTGCTCTGCGCTTTCTGCGCTTGATGCGGTCCACACGCTCTTTTTGCGTCTTGGTCCTTCCCGTTTTTTCCCGGGTCCTTGCCATGTTTTACCTCGAAGATTACCGATAGACTACACAGGAATCTGTGAGTCGGTCATTCAGTGTTCTGTGATCCTTTCCAAATACCAGCAATACTCCTACGATGCTGAGATCTGAAAGAAACCTTCCGAAAGAAGCGCGGAAGAAAGACTGCCACCAGGACAGTGGCTCACCGGTCTCCAGATCCACCACCTTCAGCCGAAGAGCGATCTTTCCCAGTGTTCCTCCAGCCCATTTTACCATCAATGTCTCGTAGATGAGCACAAACAAATAACCCAAACACAAACCAAGGGGCAGATCAAAGAGAAATGCCCTAGAGGCATATGTCCCGAACAGGTTCGTTGCCGCAAAGAAACCACACACAAGCACAACGGTCTCTATGGTGTTGTCCAGCATACGGGCGAAGTATCTCACCCAGAATCCTCCGGGCAGCCAATTGTGGGCTTCGTACAGCTGTTCTGCAGGAGTTTTGTATTCCTTCGGGATCTGAGCGATTATCTCTTGTGGAGCAGACGTGTCGTAATAGGCGAATCCTTGGCCATTGCCGGGTGTCGGAACGCTTTGGAACTGCTGTGCCGGACTGTTACTCCATACTTTTTGAGCGTTTTCTTCCATGCTCTTCTGGCTGCCATCCCAACCAGGGATGACAACAGGCTCTTGGGTCTCCTGCGGGAATGTTTCAGCAACACTCGCTTGGACTTCTGGCGCATACTGTCCCTCCGTGTTTTGAAAGAGGTCTCTCTCATCCTGCATAGGACCGGACCTCACCGCTTCTCTTGCTCATCATTTCTTTCAGGATCTGGGCGTCACTCTGTGGGATCGCCTGGATGATCTGTCCGATCAGTCTGGAATACCAAGCCTCTTCCGCCACGTACGGGTAATCCTCGTATTCGACACCCAACTCGTCCTCAAAAGCGTAAAGAGAATCGTCGCACTCTATGATCTCATCAATGAGTCCATTCGCCAATGCCTGAGTCGCCGTATAAGTTCTGCCATCTGCGATCTTGCGGAGAACGGAACGATTCATCCCTCTGGATTCCTGAACGATATCCAGGAACCTCTCGTAGTGTTCGTCCACTTCCGCCTGGAAGATAGCCCTCTGCTCGTCCGTAAGGGCATTGTACATGTTGCCCATGGCTTTGTTTTCGGAAGAACGGATATAATCCACTTTCACACCAAGTTTGGCAGCAAGTTCGGAAACATCCATCATTTCGATGTAGACGCCGATGGAACCCACATCCGCTGTGCGTTCTGCTGTGATATAATCCGCTGCTGCACCGATGTAATACGCGCCGGAAGCCATCATGCTCATGCAGCCAGCCCGAACCGGACGCCCAGTGACCTCCTTGTATTCCATGAGTGCCTGATAGATCTTATCGCTGTCATAGACAGCGCCGCCGGGCGAATCGATGGCGAGAAAAATCCCCTTGTTGGCATCATCGTATGTGATCTGGTCGATGTAGTCACAGATCGTACCGGTGGACAAGGTGACCTCGTTGCCGAAGACATCAGAACTGGTCTCCCCGATCGTGCCATAGATCCCGATGACAGAAACATAAGGCTCATTCAAAAAAGAATATCTGTTCCCAAACGACCTGAAGAAACCTGAAAAATTTAATCCAAAGATCTCGGTGATCAGGACGATCACGCATACGCTCA
>JAFUBI010000073.1 GCA_017460285.1 Oscillospiraceae bacterium
AATTCTTATTTATGGCAGTATATGATTACACTTCTGTTGAAAAGAAGTGGCAAGATAAATGGGTAAAAGAAAACACTTTTGCTGCAAAGCAGGACTACACTCTGCCAAAGTATTATGCTTTGGTGGAGTTTCCTTATCCTTCCGGCGACGGACTTCATGTAGGACATCCCAGAAGCTATGTCGCTTTGGACGCAGTGGCGAGGAAAAAGAGACTGCAGGGGTATAACGTTTTGTATCCTATGGGTTGGGATGCATTCGGTCTTCCTACAGAGAATTTTGCGATGCAAAACCATATCCATCCTGAGATCGTTACGGCGAAGAATATCGCGAGATTTAAGAGTCAGCTTCAGAGCATAGGTCTGTCGTTTGATTGGAACAGAGAAGTCAACACGACAGATCCTTCCTATTACAAGTGGACACAGTGGATCTTTATACAACTATATAAACACGGTCTTGCGTACAAGAAAGAGATGAACGTCAACTATTGTACCGGATGCAAGGTTGTGTTAGCTAATGAGGAAGTAGTCAACGGATTTTGCGAGCGTTGTGGCAGTCAGGTCATTCATAAAACTAAGAGTCAGTGGATGCTGAAAATCACAGAATACGCGGATCGTTTGATCGATGATCTGGATGACGTGGATTTTATCGAAAGAGTTAAAACCCAACAGAAAAACTGGATCGGTAGGTCTTATGGTGCTGAGGTAAATTTCACTTCCACAGAAGGGGATCGCATCACAGTATTTACCACAAGATGTGATACATTGTTCGGTGCGACTTATATGGTTCTTAGCCCTGAGCACGCATTGGTACGTACTTGGAAAGAGAATGGCATACTCACCAATGTTGATGCTGTTACAGCCTATCAGGAAGAAGCAGCTAAAAAATCTGATTTTGAAAGAACAGAATTAGTCAAAGATAAGACAGGGGTAAAACTGGAGGGTGTTGCTGCGATCAATCCTGTTACAGGTACTGAGATTCCGATATTTATCTCAGACTATGTTCTCTCCACTTATGGTACTGGTGCTATCATGGCTGTTCCGGGTCATGACACCAGAGACTGGGATTTCGCTAAAAAATATGGTCTTCCGATCATAGAAGTGGTTTCCGGTGGTGATGTGGAAAAAGAAGCTTTCACAGACTGTGAGACCGGAACGCTCGTAAATTCAGGTTTCTTAAATGGATTGTCCGTAGAAGAAGCAAAAGAAGCCATGTTTGCTTGGCTTGAAGAGAAGGGAATCGGTCACCGTCAAGTCAATTTCAAACTTAGAGATTGGGTTTTTAGCCGCCAGAGATACTGGGGAGAACCTATTCCTATGGTTTACTGTGAAAAATGTGGCTGGCAAGCGCTTCCGGAAGACGAACTTCCATTGCTGCTTCCAGAAATCACAGACTTTGAACCAGGCGAAGGGGGAGAGAGCCCACTGGCTCGTCATACCGAGTGGGTCAATACCACTTGTCCTTGCTGTGGAGGACCTGCTAAAAGGGAAACGGATACGATGCCTCAGTGGGCAGGATCAAGTTGGTATTTCCTCAGGTATATGGATCCTCACAACGATAAGGCTTTAGCAAGCCCAGAAGCTTTAAAGTATTGGGGACCCGTTGACTGGTATAACGGCGGAATGGAACATACGACGCTTCACCTGCTTTATAGTAGGTTCTGGCATAAGTTCCTTTATGATATTTGCGTGGTTCCTTACAAAGAACCATATAAGAAACGTACTAGTCATGGAATGATTTTGGGAATGAATCCTCGCGCTTTTGTCAATTTGAGCAAAGAGGATCAGGATAAACTTGTTCAAGAATATGGCAGTGTAGAGGCTGCTAAAAAGGCATTGGTTGAAAAATACGGTGAGATGGCGGAACATCCCATTGTAAAAATGTCAAAGTCTTTGAAGAATGTTGTAAATCCTGACGAGATCATTCGTGACTACGGTGCTGATACATTAAGACTGTATGAGATGTTCATTGGTGACTTTGAACAGGCTGCTCCTTGGTCTACCAATAGCATAAAAGGTTGCAAACGTTTTCTGGATCGTATCTGGCAGCTTCAGGATGCTCTTGTGGATGGTGATGAATATCGTAAAGAGTTAGAGGCTTCATTCCATAGAGCAATCAAAAAAGTTACTTATGACATAGATAATCTAAAAGCGAACACCGCGATCGCCACTTTAATGGCCCTAGTGAACGACATTTCGAAAACAGGTTCTATAACTCGCAAAGAGTACCATACATTACTGATGCTCTTAAATCCTTTTGTTCCTCATATAACAGAAGAACTGAATGAAGTATGTGGATTGTCTGGCACTCTTTCTGAGCAGGCATGGCCCGAGTATGATGAGGCTAAATGTATCGATTCGACTCTTGAACTACCGGTACAGGTCAACGGAAAACTTCGTGGGAGGATCACAGTTCCAGTAGATTCTGAAAATGAAGTAGTGTTGGCTGCTGCAAGAGCAGAGGAAAAAGTTGCTTCTGCTATTGAGGGAAAGACTATTGTCAAAGAGATCGTTGTCAAACATAAACTTGTAAATATTGTCGTAAAATAAAAAATCACCTTGACACACTGGGGCGAAATGATATAATTACGAGTGTGCAAAATTTACTGGCAAGGGAGGGATAAAAGTGTCGGAAGTCAGAGTCAAGGAAAATGAAAGCCTGGACAGCGCTCTTCGTCGTTTTAAACGGCAGTGCGCACGCTCCGGAATCCTTGCCGAAGTTCGCAAGCGTGAACATTACGAGAAGCCTTCAGTTCGTCGTAAGAAAAAGGCAGAAGCTGCTCGTAAGCGCAAATTCAAATAATTAGTTTTGAACTGAGACCTCCGCTAAGCCGGAGGTTTTTTGTTGTTAGAAAACTTGTGATAATGGTATACTTTTCAAGCGGAGGGGATTTGTGATGAGACCAAAGTTTGGACCTGCAGGGAACTCGGATAGTTTTTCCAGCAAAGAATACAAGTCAAGTATCTATGCCCCGAAATATTGTCATGAATTCGGATTAGATGCATATGAATTTCAGTGCGGACGAGGTGTTCGTTTAAGTACTGATATGGGTGAGAAACTGAAAAATGAAGCGGTATCATATGGTGTACAAATGAGTGTTCACGCATCGTATTATATTTCCTTATCCAGCGTTGACCCTGAAAAAAGATACGGTAGTTCGCGCTATTTTCTTGAAAGCGCGGATGCGGTAAGACGATTGGGAGGTACTCGTTTTGTTGTACATTCGGGGTCTTGTGGAAAGTTGTCCAGAAAGGAAGCTCTTTTGCTTGCTAAAGAGACACTGAAATACTGTTTGGATGAAATGGACTCTGCTGGTTTCTCGGATATCACAGTTTGTCCCGAAACAATGGGAAAGATCGGTCAATTAGGAAGTCTTGAAGAAGTAATGGAATTATGCTCGATCGATGAAAGAGTATTGCCTTGTATTGATTTTGGACATCTAAATGCAAGGACTCAGGGTGGGATCAAATCGGACGAGGATTATGCGTACATCTTGGATACAATGGAGAAAACTTTAGGTAAAGAAAGATCTTCTTCCTTTCACTCCCACTTCTCTAAGATTGAGTATTCAACTGGAGGAGAAAAGCGGCATTTAACGTTCGAGGATTCTATTTATGGTCCGGATCCTAGGATCTTGATGAGACTGGTAGCAAAAAGAAAACTGAGTCCTACGATTATTTGCGAATCGGCAGGAACTCAGGCTGAAGACGCGTTGATTATGAAAACAATGTATGAGGAGGAATTGAAATACTATGAATAGGATTGAAAAACTGAGGAATAGGCTTCCTTATGGTTGGACTGGGGCTATCGTTTCGACAGGAACAAATAGGGAATACCTGACTCAGTTCTTATCTTCTGCTGGAACTCTTTTGG
>JAFUBI010000074.1 GCA_017460285.1 Oscillospiraceae bacterium
AACCGTTGTGGAAGGTGTCTCAGAAGGCTCTGACTCTGCGGGAGTTTCGTCCTTAGATTCTTCCTCCTTCTCCAGATCCTCGTCTTCGTTCTCTGTTTCCGTACTTCCCTCAGTAATTGGAGAGGGTTCTTCTTGATTAGATACAGAAACGGGTTGTTCTTCTATTTCTTCAGAATCAAAAACTTCTGGGATCGGTTCTTCTTCTAAGACGGAACCGTCAGACAAGATCTCATCAAAAAGATCCGATTCGTCATCCGGCGTTTCCTCCGGAAGAGCAGTTTCAAGATCTGCTTCTTCCACGTCTGAGTTTGTGTTTTCTATAGTAGTCTCTATGAGAGTTTCATCTGGATCATCTGGTTGTGGAACAGGAAGTTCTTCAGAAACTGCTTCCGAATCTGTTTCGACAATTTCCGTACTATTCGCGAGTCCAGTGTCAGAAGGGGCCTCTTCATGACCTTCTTTTTTTCTTGAAGCGAAAAGAGAGAGAAGGGAAGTCTTAACTTTTTCAATAAAAGAGGGTTCTTCCGGTTCTTCGGCAAACATCTCGCGAACAGTTTGCTCACGCATTTCGCTTTCAGAAATGTCATCCTCTTCAACTGCAGGCTCTTCCGGGATATTCTCATCGGGACCGATATCTTCAGTGAATTCTTCTGAATCCTCAGGAAGCAGGGAAAACTCCTTTGTGTCGCTAGAATTCAACAATTCCTGATACATGTCGAAGGTTTCTTCGTTTCTTTCCGTAGGTTCACCACAGGTTGGACACGCATCCAGAGAAGAATCATATTCAGTTCCGCATTTTTTGCAGATCGGCATTATAAATCTCCTATAAAGAATGAATCAACTTATAATATAGCATAAACTCAACAAAGTAAGTTACATTGGATCAAAGAGAGTCCTTTGCAGGGACCCCGAACAAAGCAAGACCATTTCTCAAGACGACTTCTGTTAGGGAACAGAAGAAATGAAGTTTTCCGTCTTTAGCGGCTTGCAGCCCTTCTTTTCTTCCCAGATAGTCTCTGAATTCAGAAAATATAGATGATAGTTTGCTCAGATATCGATAAACGGAGGAAGGATCGTTGTGGACCGATGAGGAAAGTATCTCGTTTGGAAAAGATAGAACGAGGCGGAGGTAAGCAATTTCTTTCGGCTCAAAAGAACGCATCTCGGTCAAGGATTCCTGAAGGACGACTTCGTTTTGTTTGAATTGTCTAACAAGGCTCGTGATCCATGAATATTGGAATCTAAGATCCTTAATATCCCAAACATCCTCCGTACAAATAAAAGGAGAAGGTAAGGAAGCTTCGGGAGGGACTTTGTTCATTGTCAAAACAAAAATGGGATCCCAATCTGTTGAAAGGGGAAGATCGTCCAGTCCATTGACCAGCACCCGATCCGCTGATACCGGAAGAACAAAGTCCTTGTTCGAACGGTGCCAGATCGATGAGGGAACACAGAAAACGGATCTTCCAAAAGCACTTGTATCGATCGAACAGATGTCTGTCAATCGTGTCGCATATCCTGCCGCAGAGCATATGTTCTTTATCGCAATAGCGGTTGCAAGAGAGCGGAAGAGTTTTGGATGCTGGGAACATTCATCGAGCGAAGCAGGAAGGATAACGGTCATCTTTTCCTGAGAAGAGGGAGCAGTACCAAATGTTTTATCCAGTAGGACCGTTTCCGCCGCTTTTAGGTACCAGTCATCATCCATGAAAATATTGAGGAATCCCTTTTCTGAGACTGAAGCGGATCGGACCTGTGTATCTTTTAGATCGAGAGCAGAACAGATTTTGTTTGCAAGATCAACAGCTGTTGTTGAATGATGCTTTGAAAGCACTAAGGCTATATTGGATGAGAAATCCCCATAAGGAGATAAAGCGGAATATTCAATTGAATATTCCGCCATCTTATTGAGCCCGAGATCTCTTAAAGTTCTCTCAAGGAGCCTATAAAGTTCTTTTTTACACGCAGTGACCGGGTCAAACATGCTCAGTTCTTTTCTTTCACCGTAATTTTCAAATGATTTAGGGCGAAGAAGTTCGCATTTAGATCCAATGAGTAGCGCAGGTCAAGAGTGCCGCCGCTTTCAGAAAGATCGTCCTTTATATATTCGGTATAGACCCCAAGAGGAAGGTCACCATACGGAGTCATATAATGGCATACGTGTTTTTTTCCTTTTTCCAGCACCATGTGTGAGGAAGAAGGACCTGTGCGGCGCATCGTGACGCCTTCCGAACTGATGTTCAGTTCCGTTTCGCAGCCTTCAAAACCAGTCGCTGCGCTGTCCTCATATCGGATCACCGTCCGATCGGATGTGTAATCATACTCACCGAAAGTGGAGAGCGAAAAGTTGTCATCCCCAGCGTCTGTCTTTTGAATCGTATCTATAGTGATTAAATAGTTATCCTTCATCGTTTAAAGAAATCTTAGTAACGTTATTAGAGATATCCTCTCCCAAAAAGAGAGTTGCCAGTGTCGAAAAGTTGTGTGGGCGATCCGTAACAAAAAAGTCTGTTTTTCCGGAAGAAACATTGTTCTCAAAATTGTTTTCTCGGATCACCTGAGCGGCATGATCAGCGATCTCTTTTCCGGAATTGATCAGCGTGATATCTTCCGGAAGACATTTTCGCAGCACTTTTTCCAGGATCGGAAAATGTGTGCAACCCAAGATCAGCGTGTCGCATCCCGCTTCGCGGATAGGTCCCATATACTCGTCTGCCACATGCAGAGTCAGGTAATTGTCTGGAGAGGTGTAGCCGTTCTCAACGAGAGGGACGAACATAGGACAGGCTTTAGAAACGATCGTCAGATCCGGTGAAAGCTTCTTCAGTTCCTTCTCAAGCGAACCGCTGGCGATCGTAGCCTGAGTGCCCAGTACGCCAATGACCCCGTTTTTTGTGGCACGTACGGCAGCTTTTGCTGCGGGCTCTATAATTCCAAAAAAGGGAACAGGGAGGGACTCAGCTCTCTCCTTCGAATAGTTGGAAGAGACAGTGCCACATGCTGCGATCAGTAGTTTGACATCTTTCTTCAACAGAAAAGCGATGTCATCTTCCGTGTACCTGCATATAGTCTCTCGGTCATGTGTCCCATATGGTACTCGGGCAGTATCTCCAAGAAAGAGAATGTGCTCGTTGGGAAGGACTTTTTGTAGTTCCTTGACAGCTGTCAGACCGCCAAGACCAGAATCAAAAACGCCAATTGCGCGATTATCCACTATCAGATCTCCTCGGTTCTTTCGAAAGAAAGTTCGATCAATTTGGTAAGCAGTTCCGGATATACCAGCCCACATGCATCGAAAAGTTTCGGGTACATGCTGATCGAAGTGAATCCGGGAAGAGTGTTCAATTCGTTCAGATAAGGGATCCCGGTGGATTTTTCTAACAGGAAATCAACTCTGGCAAGTCCGGAACATCCCAGTGTTTTGTATGCTTCCACGGCAAGGCGGCGGATCTCTTCAGATTGATCTTCTGTGATCCTTGCAGGAATGAATAACTCGCTGACATCGTTGATGTATTTGTCGTCATAATCGTAGAAATCCGCTCCGGAAGCGATCTCACCTACAACAGAAGCCACCGGATCATCGTTCCCTAAGACAGCACATTCCACTTCCTGTCCAACGATCTCTCTTTCCGCAATGACTTTAGCGTCATGCAGGAAAGCTTCTTTCACGCCCTTATAAAACTCTTCCCGATTGCGAACTTTGGAAACACCGATGGAAGAACCGGCATTTGCGGGCTTGAGGAACATGGGATAGCCCAATGCTTTTTCGCACTCGTCTGCGAAGTCATCCACTTTGTTTTTATTTGCTTTTGTGAGGAATCTCCACTCTGCTCTGCGGATCCCGCTGTAATCCATCAGCATATCTGCCACAGTTTTGTCCATGCAGACCGCTGAAGATAAAAGGTCACATCCGACGAAGGGGATCCCGGCAAGCATGAACAAACCCTGCATGGTCCCGTCCTCACCATTCTTTCCGTGGAGAACAGGGAAAACAGCATCCACATAAACGGATTCTACGGTTCCGTCCGGATTTGTCTGAAGAAAACCGTGGGTAGAACGGTCCGGGGAGAGGATACAGGGCAGACAGGAGGGATCCTGGTCCCATGTATCATTTGCCAAAGCATCCATATCTCCTGAATACCTGAGCCATCTTCCATCCTTTGTAATGCCTACAAGGACCAGTTCATATTTATTCTTGGGGGTGTTTGGAATGATGGAAGCTGC
>JAFUBI010000005.1 GCA_017460285.1 Oscillospiraceae bacterium
CCACGGAAAGCCGATACGTTGGATGGATGAAGTCTCCTTTACTGACGATGAATGGATCGTCGCCGCAGTTCATGAAGCCGTGTATAAAGAGATCTCTTTCCCGAAGGCGGAGGTGCTCTGGATCTATCCATGGCTCCACGGTCTACTGTTCGGAGACCCGATGCGGGAATGCCTCCTGAGGTTGGAGGACATCCGCAAGGCACAGGGGCCGGACCAGTACTGGATCGCCGCACGGTATGCCGGCGTCCTGTCTTATGGCCAGTCGGATGAAGGACAAAAAGAACTCTACCTGAAGGCGATGGAATGCCACTGTTCCCCGGAGACGGCAAAAAGAAGGTTTCTCTCTCTGGGTGATCTTGTGTCTTCCATGAGGCGAAGAGGCTTCGAACCGGATCGCCCCGTCTATCTCACAGAGGATCTGGAGGTCATAGACGGTCTGCACCGCATCGCCGTTTCCGCCTACCTGGGGATCCGGGAGATCCCCTGCAGGATCTATCCCTCTTCGGATATCTTCTGCAGGATCTTCACCGAGAAGAACACTCTTCCCCTCTCTGTTCTGGTAGAGAACGGCTTCTGCGAGGAAGAACTGAATTCATTAAGAAAATGGAAGGAGATCGTCGGATGAGTCAACTCGTGTCCCTCATTCTCCCTGTATATAATGTTGAAAATTACATCGATCCCTGCCTGGAAAGCGTAACAAACCAGACCTATAAAGACCTTGAGATCCTTCTCATCAACGACGGATCCACGGACGGGTCCCTGCAGAAATGCCTGGAGTGGAAGGAAAAGGATCCACGGGTAAAAGTCATTGACAAAGAAAACGAAGGCGTTTCCGCTTCCAGAAACCTGGGCGTCCAGGTCTCGACCGGTACCGTTATCGGGTTCATCGATCCGGACGACTGGGTGGATGAGACCTATGTGGAAAAACTCCTGAACGCGCTGGAAACGGAAGGCGCAGATTACGCGGAGTGCGACATCTGGCGGTATGACAACCGGACCGGTAAGAAGATCTACCGCTCTTGTGGCAGCCGGATGGACATCCCGTATACGCTGGAAGAGCACATGAAATACGGACCCACCGCCACCTACAAGGCGCTAAGCAGAAAGTCCCTTTGGACAAGATACGGCATCCACATGCCTCCCTGCTCCTTCGAGTCCCCCGCCATCTATTCCCTGGTCCTGGCGCTCAGCGGCAAAACGGCATATGTTCCGGAAGCCCTCTACTACTACCGCCGCTTCCGGGAGAACTCCCTCATCGAGAACGGATACGCCAACCGGGACGGGAGTGCCAACAACACTCTGGCAATCGAGGCGATGCAGTTTCTCATCTCCGAGTTCAGGCGCTGCGGTATCTATGACCAATATTCCCACGTCCTGGAAGGAGTGGTGAGATACCGCCTGAACGACATCCTCGCCATGCAGTTCCACCGCAGATCCAAAGAAGATTTCCGGGAACTGGTACACAACTACCGCGTTTTTCTGGAAGAGTGGTTCCCGAATTCCCACAACGAGTCCTATATGCTTTTCGGCGGGTACAACCTGAACCGCATCCTACAGCACATGGATATCCTTCAGGATCCTTACTGCCGCTTCAATTTCTCAAGTCTCATCTCTGTCTGCGGGAAAAAGGACGCCTATGTTCAGATCAATCACAAAAACAAGTACCGCGCTATCATGCTGCAGAGGGAAAGCGAACAGGTCTTCTGGGACATCCTGGAAGAGGTGCAGCCTGCCTATCTGTTCATGGACTTCATCGAGGAGCGCTTCGACATCCTGGAAAAAGACGGATGTTATCTCACGAAAAGCGACGCCTATGACGGAGCCGATTCCTCCTTCCGGGAAAAGAGAACGATCCTGAGAAACTCTCCGGAATGCGATGCTCTTTGGAAGGACAATTTCGATCTCTTCACACAGCGCGTGAGACAGATCTCTCCCACCACCCACATGATCCTTCTGGAGAACTACCTCGCCGAGGAGGTCGGAGACCCGGAACACAGAGAACCCTATCCGGAGATCCGGGAGATCCTTGCCCTGAACGAGGTCTTAAAAGGATATTACGGTCACGTGAGGCAAAACTACCCGGAGATCCCCGTTATCGAGACGGCTGACTCTCCCCTCTACTTCACGGACAGGAAATACGAATACGGGGCGATCCCCTCCCACCTCAACGAGATCGTGAATCAGGAGATCGCCAAAAAAGTCTACCGCCTTCTGGACGAAGGCAATTTCGAAGAATATGACAAGCTCCGGACAGCTGTCCGGCAGAAAGGAAATCCTGCTTATGTGCAAAGTCAGCGTCATCATCCCCGTCTACAACGTCGAGAGATATCTTCCGGCGTGTCTGGACAGCGTTCTGAACCAGACCCTGAAAGATCTTGAGATCGTCGCGATCGACGATGCCTCTCCGGACAACAGCGGGAAGATCCTGGACAAATATGCCGCCAAGGACAGCCGCGTACACGTTCTTCACCTGCCGGAGAACCACATGCAGGGTTACGGCAGAAACCGTGGCATCGAGATGTCAAAAGGAGAGTATCTCTACTTCCTCGATTCGGACGACATGATCACGCCGGAGGCGATGGAGGAGCTCTATGAGATCTCCAAAAGGGACGATCTGGACGCCGTCTTCTTCGATTCTCAGACTCTCTACGAGGATGAGGAACTGAAGAAGAGACACAGCAACTATCTTGCCGTCCGCAGCGGAAACTATCCGGACGCTGTCCTTACCGGGAGCGATCTGCTGGATCTGTTCTGCGAGCAGGATGAGTGGCTGGTCTATGTACAGAGGGAATTCTGGAGACGTTCTCTTCTCACAGACAACCATATCTTCAATATCGAGGGCGTGGAACACGAAGATGAGTTCTTCTCCTTCTCAGCGATCCTTTCCGCTAAGAGAGCGAGATACATCCGAAAGCCTTACTTCATCCGCAGATACCGGGCGAACTCGGTCATGACACGTCCTCCCATGCCCAAAGATTTCCACGGCTATTTCACGACCTATTGCCGCATGATCCGTTTTGCGGAAGAGAAGGGTCTGAACTCTGTGGGAGTCGACTACAACATCCAGCATATGTTCGACTGCGTTCTCAATTTCCAGCAGGTGTTTGATACCCAGGCCGATCCCAAAGATTGGTTCCACGGAGACGATCTCGTCCTCTACAGGATCTTCAAGGAGATCCAGACCAGAGAGGAACGAAACCGGGATCGTTCCGCCGAGCTTTGGAGACCGCTGGATGACTACCTGAACATATACATCTATGGGGCAGGCCGAGTGGCGAATAGCGCCGCAAAGCAGATCCTTTCCGCCGGTTACTCCATCTCCGGTTTCTTCGTCTCCTCCCTTGAGGGAAATCCGGAGCACATGTACCACAGGAGAGTTCAGGATTTCCATGAGATCTCCAGCCTTCCGGAAGGAAGCGTAGTCGTGGCGGCTGTGGGAAAACCGATGCATGAGGAGATCTCTTCGATTCTTGAACAAAGGGGATTTCCCTACTTTTTATATGCCGGCGGTGTCCTGACAGGACCCTTCGACCCGAACAGGAAAGAGGATGAGTCGTGAGAGAGAGGGAATATGTCCTCCGCCACTTTGAGAGCAGGCTCTCTTGGGCGAAAGATCAGAGGATCCTCCTCTGTGGGACAGAAACTTATTCCAGACAGATCTATAACGCGTTCCACACGAAGTTCCGCTTCGTGGGTTTCGTCTCTCCGGACGGGACCTGCAGGGAGAGGAAACTCTTTGGCGTGCCTGTGATCCTCCCGGATCAGGTCTCCTCAAAAAACGCCGATCTCGTTCTTTTATCCGAACACAAGCTGACCGGTGAACCGGATTATGTACGGATCGCTCCGGTCTGTGTCCGTGAGGGACTGCCCCTCTACGACATGTACGGGATCGACGAACTAAAAGTTCATCTGGAGTTGGAACACAGCGGATATGTGTCTCCCCCTCTCTGGCTGAGAAAGACGAAGGATCGGGACATCATCACGATCTGCGCCATGGACACCCTGTTCTGGATCGACAGATCCGACCCGGAAAATGAGAAACTGGTTCCTTTCGAAGAGATCATCGGTCTCATCCGTTTCTTTGAGAACAACGGCAAGACGGTCGTCTATGTCTCCCGAAACATCGTCACTAGGGAGGAACTGGAAGAAGCCCTCATCCGGACCGGGTTGGCGAAAGACACCGAAGATCTGAAAAAAAGGCTCTTCTTCCGAAGAGGAGAGGATCTTGGATTCCGCACGATACAGTCCCTGTATCCCGGTCAAAAACTGTTCCACATCGGCTCCAGCGTATGGAACGACGGCATCATTCCACGCTTTTACGGGATCGATACCTATCTGAATCCGAAACTGGAGTTCCGCCTCCCCGAGGTCAAACCTCCCGAAGAGGATCCCCACACCTTCCGAAACATCCATGGCAAAGGAGAGACAGACCGGATCCCGAATCGGGATCAGATCCTCGCGAAGATCGATGCGGCGGAGATGGTGTCCTTTGATGTGTTTGACACCCTTCTGGAACGCCTTGTGCCAAGGCCCAATGATGTCTTCCCTTACGCTGCGGAAGATCTTCCCTGGCCGGACTATAAAAGAAAAACTTTCGTCGAAAAGAGAAACCAAGTCTCTCTGGAGCACCCGGAATATGACTTCGACCAGCTCTACGATTGGATCGCCGCAGAGATGAATCTTTGCCCGGAAGAGAGAGACCTGGCAAAGCAGTCTGAGTGGGAAGCAGAAAAACATCTCGTTGTTCCGAGAGAGCCTGTAAAGGATCTCCTGAACTATGCCATAGAAAAAGAAAAACAGATCGTATTCGTCAGCGACATGTATCTCAGTTCCTGCAAGATCCGGGAACTGATGCACATCGCCGGCATCCCGGATTGTGGGGACATCTATGTCTCCTGCGAGAACAATGCTGGCAAGAGGAACGGTCTCTTCGAGAGGATCGCAGCGCTTGGAGTACCGAGGGAGAAGATCCTCCATATCGGGGACGACCGGGAGAGCGACTGTGTCTCCGCGTCCCGATCTGGGTTTGAAAGTCTTCGGGTCCCTTCCGCCTATGACTCCGCTTTCTCCATCCATGCATGGAACGCACTTCTACGGCAGAAGCGGTCTGTGGGGGAATCCCTCATCCTCGGATCTGTGCTCCACCGGGTTTTCTCGCACCCATTCCGCGCAAAAAATTACAGTGATCTTTCACTGGAGGACCGGCTGGGCAGATACGCGGTATCCGCCGCTTCGCCCATACTGCTGGGATATCTGCTTTCTATCCACACAAGATATTCCGTCAATGACTACGACCGGATCCTCTTTTCGTCCAGAGACGGCTGGCTGCCCTTGAAGATCTACAACAAGATCCGGGAACTGTCCGAATATCCCACGATCCCCGGCTCCTATTTCTACACGAGCAGACGCGCTGTCGGGAGGTGCGTGGCAGACGATCTGTCCCTTAGAGACCGCATCCTGGAGAAGACAGGGATCGTGGACGACCAGCAGCTTCTCGCCTCTGTCTTCGGGATTCCGGAAAGCCTCACCAAAAAACGGGGTGAAGGGCAAAGCCGGAAAGATTACATCGCTTCCTATGAGCCGCTCATTCATGAGCAGGCGGAACTCTCCAGACAGCGCTTCAAGGCGTACTGCGAAAAGGAAGAGATCCAAAAGGACGGCAGATACCTGTACATGGACTTCGTTTCAGAAGGGACCTGTCAGGCGTTCCTGGAACGCGTCCTGGAGGCGGAACTCCACGGATACTATTTCCTGTACCCCTATCTCTACGCCAAATATGTCCCGGCAAACACCGACTTTTTCCTCGAGGTGGAGGAAGCCGACCTGTTCCTGAGGAATTATATCGAGATGGAAGCGGTCATGACTTCCGGAGAACCATCCCTCAGCGAATATGGTCCCGGCGGGGGCCTGATCTTCTGTGAGGAGAACCGGATCGAAGAGGAGATCCGTCAGATGCGATATATGCACGAGCAGATCCTTGCCTTCTGCTGCGATTTTCTCGATAGGTTTGGTCCAAGAAGGGATATCTCCCCCGCTTTCTGCGCGGATCTGTACGCTGTGGATATCCCCCACCAGATCGAACACCAGGTCTTCGATGACTGGACCGGAAAGGAGTGGTGAGAATGTATATCATTGACGAGCAGGACATCCATCTCCACGACGAGAAGGTTCTTTTTTCGGACACTTTGTTTCCGGACGTGAGAAAACAGTTCTATGGCAGGCACCAGCTTCCGATCTCCGTGGTCTCAGTAGACGGTCGCCTGTGCTTCAACCTGAGATGGGAGGACGAGTACTACTTTGAGTCCTTGGACCGGGAACACCGAAACATCATGGTCCCCGAATGCAACTTCCACGGTGAGGATCTCACAGAGGAAGTCGACGTCCTCGACTTCACCTTCCTGAATCAGTTCTCATCCATCTGGTTTGAGAGGATCGACGAGTTCTCCTGGAGCATCATCCGCCTTCTAAGCAAAGAGCGTCCTCATATCCGTCTGTATACAGATGATATCAATGCCGCTCTGTTCCCCTCCATGTACGTGTTTTCCGGGGCTCCGCAGGGAGAAGAAACTTTCCTTAAGGTATTCGCTCCCCACGATACACCGAACAACAAAGAGGACTACCTCATCTACAGCCTGATGATCAGCCTCACCTGGGCGAAGATCCGACATTACGAGCCTGCGGCAAGGCACAAAGATACCGTCCTTCGAATCGACTGCGCCATGTCTGTCGAGGGATTTGGGGATTTTATGAGAAAGATCTCCATTTACATCTCTCTGGCTAGAGTTCATGGATGGATCCCTGTCATTTGTCTGGATCATGGAAGCCAGTTTGAGGATTATCCGGGGGAGGATTGTTGGAGCAAATTCTTTGCTCCCATCGGGACTGTGGCTCCGGACGAGATCCGGGATCACGCCTGCTGGATCAGCGTCCATGAGAATCGAAAGTCAGAAGCGATCAATGATTACAATCCCTGCAATCCCTATATGCGGCTGTATGTGACGATGAGACCCTGCACCTTCGAGTTTCGGTTCAATGAGAAGGCCCTTCTCGAGATCGAGAAGAAAGCAGGGGATACCCTCTCCCTCTGTGAAAACGCGATCGGGACCGTGGTGCGTACCAGCGATTTTGACTGGCTTCTCAGCACCCACACAGATGTGGATCTGTTCTTTGAGAAGGCGTCCGATGCCGCAGCAATGGGAGATGTCCCTTATGTCTTCCTCGCGACGGAGACAGAGAACTCTCTTCAAACGGCAAGGGGGATCCTGAAGGATAAACTGCTGTATATTCCGCAGAACCGGATCCGCGAGGATGAGTACAGAAGCGGATTTATTTCGGACTCTCTGGGAAAGAGCTATCCCTCCAAATACCGGTTCGGTGTGGATTACCTCACCGTGATCGCATGTCTGGCGAACTGCAGAGCGATCATTTACAACCGGAACTGTGGAGCCGTCTATGTGGCGGAAGCATTGAGACGCTCCTTGGGGAAAAAGCCCGCGCTCATCACGGATATCCGGCATGTGTCCCTTTTCCCCGCCTCCATCGGATCCAGTCGGGTATTTCTCTATGGAGCAGGGATCCGTGGAAAAACTGCGTGTGAGATCCTTCACCGAACGAACGAGTTGATCTTCTGCGACAGGAAAGCTGAAAGTGGAGAATTCACCGTCAACGGATGCAGAGTGATCTCTCCCGAAACATTGAAGGAGATCTATTCAGGGGAAACTGTCGTCGTGACTCCCGCCAAAGGACAGGAGGAGATCCGCTCCGCACTGCTGACTCTCGGCATCCCGGACGAAAAGATCTTTGTTTTCTCCACAGACAACCGTATCATCACAAGCGTAGAAAACGCCAGCCTTCCCTCCGTAGCAGGCACTCCCAAACGGATCGAATCCCCGGACGGTTTCATGGAGCAGCTGTACGCGCTGGGAGATGTCTTTTCTCCAGGGGAGCATGTTGTACTGTACGGGGCAGGTTTCCGGGGCGAGATGGTCCTCAACAATCTGCGGAGCAAAGCACATTTTACCTTCTGTGACAGAAAAGCCGCATCCGGAGAATATGAGATCTGGGGAACCAGAGTGATTTCCCCGGATACCCTGAAACAAAGTTATCAGGGGGAACGGGTCGTCATCACTCCGGAAGCTGGCAGGGAGGAGATCCTCGACATGTTGCTTCAGTTCGGGATCCCGAGAGAGAAGATCCTCATCATCCGGTAAGCATTTATATTCAATCGATCTCTAAACAAAGAAGCATATGAACTATTGGGACAATAAAACAAAAAACATCGTCGCCCGATTGATCCGGGAAAATGGTGACGTCGACTACGATCCGCTGATCTCGGATAAGGACTATTACTGTTTCTATTATCTGAGTTCTCTTCGCCGCGCTCTTTTGGAGTGGTTTCCCTTCCGGGAAGGCGGAGACGCTTTGGAGATCGGCGCGTCCTATGGTCCTTTGACGGGTCTCTATTTGGATCACTTTCAGAGGGTGGACGCTTTGGAACCGGATCCGGTCACGGCAGATCTTCTGAAGGCTCGTTATCCCCGTGAGAACCTGCGAGTTTTCTGCGAAGACTTTTCTTCCTTCGACAGCCAAGGTAAGCAATACGACTACATCTTCCTGATCGATTCCCAGGACACCTTCTCTGGCGACCTCAAGTCCCTGCTGGCGAAAGCTTCCTCGCTGCTGAGACCGGATGGAAGAGTCCTCGTTGGGTTCCGGAGCCGAAACGGGATCAAATACTCCTGCGGTGCGCTAGACGAGTATGTCACAGATCCTTTCTGTACGGACGCGCTGCTGGATCCTGTCGAATTTCGGGAGATCGCGCGATCCATCTTTTCGGATGTTCACTGCTACTATCCTTTCCCGGACCATTTATATACACAGGCTGTCTTCTCAGAGCACAGCCTTCCCAATGAGAGTATTCGCGACCGAGTCCTTCCCCTGGATCCCTTTGACAGTCCTCTGATCAAGGAGGAACGGGATGAATACGACAGAGCCATCCAAAACGGGGTTTTGGACAGGGTGGCAAACTTCTGTCTGTATGTCTTGGGAAATGTCCCGCTGGAGGACCCTGTTGTGGAACAGGCGGTGCTCTCCTGCGACCGTGGCGAACGCTCCTACGTCACTTCCTTTTTGAGCGACGGAACTGTCAAAAAGAGTGCCGTACATGAGGGCGGAAAACAGTATCTCAAGGACTCTTTTGACGCATTGAAACAGTTGAAGGACCGTGGGCTAAAAACGGTCTTTCAATCCTGGGACGGGGATTCCCTGTGGATGCCATGGATCCGGGACCCGGGTCTGCTCAGCAGGATCGGATCCCTCCAAAAAGGAAAAGACAGAGAGGGCATCCTCTCCATCTTCCAGGAACTGTATCGGAACATCCTGAGATCTTCCGACATCGATTCATCCGGCTATTCACCCGATAAGTGGGGGCTTCCCATCGGAGAAGCAGGAGATATCCTCCGCACGGGATATATCGATCTCATCCCCTACAACGCCTTCTGCACCGAAGAGGACCCTCTTTACTACGATCAGGAATTTCTGGAAGAATACTGCCCCTCCCTCTACATCCAGTTCCGCGCGATCCACTACACCTACATCCACCTCCGGGATCTGGAAGAACTTATCCCTCAGCAGGAGATGTTTGGACAGTTCGGTATCCCAGAGAAGATGCAGGATGCGTTCCAAAAGGTCGAGGATCGTTTCGTTGCCCAAAACCGCAACTGGGACCTATACCCCCAGATGTACCGGTGGGGATATGGGATCACGAAAGAACGCATCGATTCGAACAGAAAGAAACTTCATGTCCCGGAAGATCCAGAACTGATCGACCGGATCCACGCCATACAACTCCAGGTCCTCAGGAAGTTCGACGCCTTTTGCAAAGAGAACGGGCTTCGGTATTTCGCGATCCACGGGACCCTCCTCGGCGCTGTCCGCCACGACGGTTTCATCCCCTGGGATGATGACGTGGACATTGGAATGCCAAGGGAGGACTACGACCTCCTGATCCAGAAATATCCTCGAAAATGTGACCCCTACCTGCAGACGATGGAGACCGCAGGAAGGATGTTCTACGGCGGGTATTCCAAACTTCGGGATCAGAGCTCCATGGCTGTGGAAGAATTCAACCTGTTCCAATACGGCAATAAAGGTATCTGGATCGACATCTTTCCTCTGGACTATGTCTCCGAAGATGAAACAAAAAGAGCGAAGCAAAAGAAACGCATCACAGATCTTCAGCGTATCTGCTATGCCCGTTTTTACGAGGATCGGTTCGGTCTTATCAAAGACGCGCCGTCCGACCGCATCAGTCTCTACTACGCTCTCGGCAAGGTCATACCCGGGAAAGTCATACGCTGGCTGCTGGAACGCCAGTTCCATTCCGTCCGAAGGTCTTCCCTCCGTTCTATATTAGCCTGCTACTACGGTGAACGGAAAAACAGGAACATCTATCCTGCCGCAGATCTGGACGATCTGATCTCCCTTCCCTTTGAGGATATGGAGATCCCGGTACCTGCCAACTACGACACCTGGCTGAAGGAGCGATACGGAGAGGATTATATGGCGATCCCTCAGGATAAACGGCGAAAACATTCCAATGTCTACATCGATCCGGACAATTCTTTTCAGGACTATAACGAAGGGAAAGTAAAATGGAAAATATGACTACGGGACTTCTCATGGGAGTCTTTGATCTCTTTCACGTGGGACACCTGAAACTGATCCTGAACGCGAAAGAACACTGTGACTATCTTCGGGTGGCGATCCTTTCCGACGCTCTTGTCCGTCAGTTCAAAGGACATGATCCGGTGATTCCGCAGGAGGAGCGAAAGACCATCCTGGAGCACATTCGGGAAGTGGACGAGGTCGTCATCATCTCTGATACGCCCTCCCGACTGACAGAATATGAGAGGAGACCTTTTGACCTTTTCTTCTCCGGAGACGATTACCGAGACAACGAATACTGGAAATGGGAAAAAGCGGAACTGAACAAACTAGGAGCGGACATCGTCTTCTTCCCATATACTGAATCCCAAAGCACAACGAAGATCATTAACAAGATACGAAACGAGGAAATTGCTTTATGAGGATCTTAGTCACCGGCGGCGCCGGGTTCATCGGATCTCACCTTTGCAGGAGACTGCTCCAGCAGGGACACGAAGTCATCTGCCTGGACAACCTGGCATCCGGTTCCAGGTCCAACATTGAACCTCTTTTTGAGGACCCCAACTTTTCTTTCCTGGAACAGGACGTCCAAGCCCCTGTGGATCTGACAGTGGATCGGATCTATAACCTCGCTTGCCCTGCCAGTCCGGTACACTATCAGGAAGACCCGGTTCAGACCTTCAAGACCAGCGTCCTTGGCGCGCTCAACATGCTGGAGTTGGCGACCAGAAACAGCGCCCGTATCCTGCAGACCAGCACCAGCGAGGTCTATGGTGATCCGTTGGTCCACCCCCAAAGAGAATCCTACTGGGGAAACGTGAATCCCATCGGGATCCGTTCCTGCTACGACGAGGGCAAGAGAGGAGCCGAGACACTGTTCTTCGATTACCACAGACAGTACGGCACAGACATCCGTGTGGTGCGCATCTTCAACACCTACGGTCCCCTCATGGCAAACGACGACGGCAGGGTCGTATCCAATTTCATCGTAGAGGCGCTGAAGGGCGAAGACATCACGATCTATGGGGATGGCAGCCAGACCAGGAGCTTCTGCTATGTGGACGACACTGTTCGGGCATTGATGCTCATGATGGAAACAGAGGGCATTACAGGACCGGTCAATGTGGGGAATCCAAATGAGATTCCTGTAAAGGTGCTGGCGGACCACATCATCCGCCTCACCGGTTCTTCCTCCAACATCGTGTATCAGGATCTTCCTCAGGACGATCCTGTGAGAAGAAAGCCGGACATCTCTTCCGCGAAGGAGCTTTTGGGATGGACACCTGAGGTACCTTTGGAAGAGGGACTGCAAAAGACGATAGAGTCCTTCTCGAAACAATAACAGAGACGCTGATACGTTCTCTGAGCAAGACAAAACGGATAAAGACCTGTGGAACCGGATGTTCTTTGGATCTCTATCCGTTTTTGTTTTGTTGTTTGATCCCGCTACCGCCAGATCATCATTGGCGCCGATATCTCACTTCGCCGAAAAAGAAGGTATAGATATCGAGGAGGTTGTTGGCATCTCTGGCAACCCTGTGGAGAGAATACAGATCCCCATTTCCCTCTACCGGAATGTATACGACACCTTTTCTGTCTGTCTCATAAGGCATGAAACACAGTTTTCGCTGGTACCCTTTCAAACTCAGGAAACGTTCCATATGCTCTTCGCTGCTTGTGAGGATCGTCGCAAAAAGGTTGTTATAATTGATCTTCGCCTTCCTTCTTTCCCAATTCGCGACAGCTGCATCTGCGTCCGAATCATGGTTGCACATGAGCTGCACATCATCCAGCTGAAGGACGGGATAAACAGGCTGATCGTATCGATTGCTCGACTCCCTGTAATAAGCCAATTGAGGAGTCGCAGACATATAGTGAGGAAGATCCTCCAATATCTTCAGATAATCTTCGCCACCGATCCACAGATTTTTGAAAGGGGAAAGATGTTCCATCCCAAAGGTGTGGGAGATATAACCGCCGAAGCAGGTCTCCGACAGAATGGAAAAGCCAGCGTTCTTGATGTCCAGATACTGCTGAAAGCCGATATTGGGGATATCTAAGACACGGAACGGAATGACTTTCTGCCTGTCTCCGTCCAGCTCCATGTATTCTTCAATGACTTCCTTCTCACGCTGTCCCGCCATGACAAAAAGATAGTCGTGGGGCGTAGACACAATTTCTTCCCTCTTCAGGATAGGATAGCCATCCAAGGTTTTCCCATACCGGATCCCTTTGTCGTATATCCCGACGATCCTGATCTCTCCTCGATCCTCCATTTGCTGGATCCTAGGGAGATGGAAGTTATAGATCGCTGCACCTCCCCAGATCAGGATGCGATATATTCTGTCCTGTTTTTTGGCTGTCATACATTTACTCTTTTTATTATTTCTTTATCTGCCATTCTATCCACCGCCGAGAGTACCACGCGTGATTCTGTGAGTCAGACGTGTGTGAATCGGCTAATCTTCTTTTTGCCCATTGATATAGTTCTTTACCGCTGATACCGTTCGGTCGCTTACAGAACCGATAAAGTAGGACAAACTCCAGAAATAGAGCTTCCAGTAATACTTTGATACTTCATCAGGATATTC